>NZ_JBEPAA010000062.1:0-46633 GCF_040298365.1 Kitasatospora sp. NPDC001603 | reverse complement strand
CAGGCACACCGAATAAGGCATGAGCCGTGCCTGCCGTCGAAATGACAAAGCACAACCCAGCCCGAACCGGGAAGTGATGTTTCAAGGGATTGGCCACTCCGGGACCGTCCGCGTAGACACGTGTCCGGTGCTCCCAGCCGAGCGACTAGAGAACACTACGCCCGTCCGGAGCCTGAGGCAACCCGGTGCCGGGCACCGTCCGCGTGCAGAGCGAGCGGCCGGCCTTCACGTACTCGCCGTTCGGGTGGTCGTTGCCGGTGACCCACTGCCGGGCCGTGGCCTCGTCGCGGCCACCGGCCCGGTGGCGCTCGACCAGGCGCTCCTCGCGGAGGCTGTCGTCGGTGTCGACGTACCAGAGCTCGCGCATGAGTCGGCGGGCGTCCGGCCAGGGGTGTTCGGCGGCGGCGAGGTAGTTGCCCTCGGTGACGACGAGGCGGGCCTGCGGCGGCACGACATGGCGGGCGGCGACGGGTTCGTCGAGGCGGCGGTCGAAGTCGGGGACGTAGATGGGCTGGAACCGGTCCGCCGCGACCCGGCGCAGCAGTGCGACGTAGCCGTGCGCGTCGAAGGTGGCGGGCGCGCCCTTGCGGTGGGTCAGGCCGAGCCGGTCCAGCTGGGCGGCGGAGAGGTGGAAGCCGTCGAGCGGGAGGTAGGCGGCGCTGCCGGGTCCCTCCCGGCGCTCGACCTCGGCGACCAGGTACCGGGCCAGGGTGGACTTGCCGGCGCCGGGCGGGCCGGCAAGTCCGAGGATGGCGCGGGCATTGCTGCCCGGCCCCCGGAGGAGGCCGAGCGCGAGGGTGATGAGGGTGTCCTCGTTCATGGCCGCACCCTACTGATCCCGGCGCGGCCGGCCTCAGCGGGCGGCGAGTGCGGGCGTCTCCAGGGTGAGGGTCCCGGCGTCGGCGTCGAGCAGGGCGGGCAGGCCCAGCGGGACGGTGAGGGTGGAGGGGCAGTGGCCGAAGCCCAGCTCCCACAGGACGGGGACGCCGAGCGGCCCGAGCCGGTCGAGCATGAGCTCCCGGACCCGCTCGGGGCGGCCGCAGCCCTCCCAGGAGCCGAGGGCGATCCCCGCGACCCCTTCGAAGGCGCCGGAGCGCAGCAGTTGGGTGAGGAGGCGGTCGAGCTGGTACGGATGCTCGTTGACGTCCTCCAGGATCAGGATGCTGCCGGCGTAGGACGGCCGGCCCGCGGGCGTGCCGCGCTCGGCGGTGAGGACGTGCACGCAGCCCCCGGCGGTGATGCCGCGGGCCCGGCCGGGGACGAGGGCCGAGGCGGTGGCCGAGGTGAGGACCGTCGTGGCCGAGGGGTCGAAGAGGGTGCGCCGCAGGTGCTCGGCCGTCGGTCCGTCGGCGATGAAGGAGGCGCCGGAGCTCATCGGCCCGTACAGCGTGGCCACGCCGAGGCGCTGGGCGAAGGCCTCGTGCAGGGAGGAGACGTCGCTGAAGCCGACCAGGACCTTGGGCGGGGCGGCGCGCATCGCGTCCCAGTCGAGCAGGTCGACCATGCGGTGGACGCCGTAGCCGCCGCGGGCGCAGATGACGGCGTCGACGGTGGGGTCGAGCCAGGCGGACTGGAGGTCCGCCGCCCGGTCCGCGTCGGTGCCGGCCAGGTGGCCGAGGGTGGGGTGGGTGTCGAGGACGTGCGGGGCGACGGTGACCCGCAGCCCCCAGGAGCGCAGGATCGCGCACCCGGCGGTGAGCCGCTCGGGGTCGATCGGGCTGCTGGGGGCGACCACGACGACGTGGTCCCCCGGACGGAGCTGCGGCGGGCGGGTCAGCCCACGGCCGGGCGTGGTCGGGTACTGGTCCATGGCCGGGATCCTTCCAGGGGTGCGGGTGGCGCTGTGGGGAGGGGTGACGCGCGCTCAGACCGGCCGGAGCCGCCCGGAGGTGGTATGCCCCGTTCGGTTCAGACCGATCCCATCACCGCCCTGACCTCGGCGAGGGTGGCGTCGGCGACGGCGTTGGCCCGTTCGGCACCGTCCCGCAGGACCTGTCGGACGTATCCGCGGTCGGCGGCGAGTTCCTCGCGGCGGGCGCGCATCGGGCCGAAGCGTTCGTTGACGGCCTCGGTCACCGTGCGCTTCAGCGCGGCGGCGCCGCCGTCACCGATCTCCTCGGCGACCAGTTCCGGTGCGCGGTCCTGGCAGAGCGCCGCGAGCAGGACCAGGCTGGAGACCTCGGGCCGGGCGGCCGGCTCGTAGGTGATCCGGCGGTCGGTGTCGGTCCTGGCGCCGCGGATCAGCCGGGCGGTGGCGTCGGCGGTGGCGGAGAGCGCGACGGCGTTGCCGCGGCTCTTGCTCATCTTTCCGCCGTCGGTGCCGAGCAGCATGGGGGCGGCGGACAGCAGGGCGTCCGGGCGGGGGAAGACACCGGTGCCGTCCGGGTGCGGGTAGCGCTCGTTGAAGCGGCGGGCGACGGTGCGGGCCACTTCGAGGTGGGGCAACTGGTCCTGGCCGACCGGCACGACGTTCGCCTTGCAGAAGAGGATGTCGGCGGCCTGGTGGACGGGGTAGGTGAACATCAGCCCGTTCACCACGGACTGGCCGGAGTGGGCGATCTCGTCCTTGACGGTGGGGTTGCGGCCCAGTTCCGCCACGCTGACCAGACTGAGGAAGGGGAGCAGGAGCTGGTTGAGGGCGGGGACGGCGCTGTGGGCGAAGATCGTGGCGCGGTCCGGGTCGAGCCCGGCGGCCAGGTAGTCGAGGACGAGGTTCTCGGTGTGCTCGGCGAGGCGGTCGGCGACGTCCCGGTCGGTGATGACCTGGTAGTCGGCGACCACGACGAACATCTCGGTGCCGAGGCGCTGGAGGCGGACCCGGTTCTGCAGGGTGCCGAAGTAGTGGCCGAGGTGGAGCGGGCCGGTGGGGCGGTCGCCGGTCAGGACACGGTGGGCGCCAGGGTCCCGGCGGATCAGCTCGTCCAGATCTGCGCCGGGCCGGTCGACGGTCGGATGGTCGACGGTCGGCCGGTCGACGGCGGGATGGGTGGCGGTGGCGGCGGGGACGGGGACGGTGGTGGTCATCGGATCTCTCCTCGGAACGGCGGTGGCGGCGGCCGTCCGGGGTTCCGGGCCCGTCCCGTCGGAGAACGCGACAGGGCCGTCCATCCGGACGGCCCTGTTCAGGCGTGGCTGGTGGCCGTCCTAGGACGGCCACCAGTCGAGACCTGCGAAGCGCTTCATGCGTTCGAGGATAGCGTCAGTCCTCCACGACCAGCGCGGGCGTTCCCGCGTGCAGGGTCTCGCCGCGGAAGAACTCGGGCCGGAACGCGGCGTAGCAGGTCATCAGCACCGCCCCGAGCAGCAGGATGCCGACGCCGATGACGAACACCGAGCCGATGCCGAGGACGGCGCCGCTGCCGTACTCCGGGTCCCAGGCGTCGGTGAGGGTCTGCAGGAAGACACCGGCGAGCAGCACCCCGCCAAGCAGGGGTGCGAGGCCGCGCAGCACGAGGTTCCGCGGGCTGGTGCGCAGCGAGGCGCGGAAGTGCCAGACGCAGGCGAAGGCGGTCAGGGCGTAGTAGAAGCAGATCATCAGCCCGAGCGCCAGGATGGTGTCCTGGACGACGTTCTCGCTGATCAGGCTCATCCCGACGTAGAACACCGCGGTGGCGGCGCCGGCGGCGACCGTCGCGTAGCCGGGGGTGCGGAAGCGCGGGTGCACGGTGCCGAAGCGCGGCGGCACGGCCCGGTAGGAGCTCATCGCGAGCAGGGTGCGGGCCACCGGGATGAAGGTGGTCTGCAGGCTGGCGGCGGCGCTGGCGACCACGGCCAGGAAGAGCAGGATGCTCCACGGCGAGCCGAGCACCGGCCGGGCCAGCGCGGAGAAGACGTTGTCGGCGGTGTCCGGGTTGCCGAGACCGGTACCGGTGGCGCCGACGCCGGCGAACATCTGGGCGGCGATCGCGACCAGCAGGTACGAGCCCACCAGGGTGACCATGGAGATCATCGCGGCCCGGCCCGGGGTCTTGGCGCTGCCGAGGGTCTCCTCGTTCATGGTGAGGCAGGTGTCCCAGCCCCAGTACATGAAGATCGAGAGCGACAGCCCGGCGGTGAACGCGCTGAACGAGCTCACCTGGAGCGGGTCGAGCCAGGAGGCGGAGAAGCCGATCGAGTGCGGCAGGTCGCCGGCGGCGGCCTTGCCGATGGCGATGACCGAGAAGAGCACCAGGACGGCCAGCTGGAGGCCGACCAGGCTGTACTGGAACCACTTGGTGGCCGTCATCCCCCGGTAGCTCATCGCGGTGGCGGCGGCGATCAGCACGACCACGGTGAGCAGGTGAACGGCCTTGTTGTCGTTCAGTTCGGCGATCCCGCCGCTGCCGGTCATCTCACCGAGCATCAGGTAGAGGAAGTCGGTCGCCACCCCGGCCAGGTTGGAGAGCACGATGATGGTCGCGACCGTCAGGCCCCAGCCCGCCATCCAGCCGACCCGGGGGCCGAAGGCCCGGACCGTCCAGCTGAAGGACGTGCCGCAGTCCGGGAAGTCCTTGTTCAGCTCCTTGTAGGCGAACGCGACGAGCAGCATCGGCAGGAAGCCGGCCAGGAACACCGCGGGCATCTGCACGCCGACGGCCGTGACCGTCGGGCCCAGCGTCGCGGTCAGGCAGTAGACCGGGGCGACCGTGGAGAGGCCCAGGACCACGCTGCTCAACAGGCCTACCGAGTTCCCCCGTAGGCCCTTGTCCCCCGCTGCCCCCGCCGCCCCCCGGTCGGGGACTCCACCACTGGCGCCACTGTCCGGGGCGCCCTGCGGAGCGGCGGGCGCCGTTGCCCGTCCGCTGCTTCCGTGCTCTGAGAGCTGCTGATCAAACACCTGCGCACCCTAGGTGGAGGCGTCGAAGGTTGTGTAGGCCAACCCTTGGTGATCTGAGCCACTCGCTTCGATTCCTTCGCCACAAATGGAGACTGAGCAGGGGAATCACGGCAGTGAGACTCATGTACCTTGGTTTCCAAGGACCGAGGGCGATTTGATTTATCCCTTATGTCATGGGTTGAGACGATTTCTCCCCGCATTCCGAACCCTCGATCGATCCGGTCCGAACCGTCGGATAGGTTTGCCTCACCTAACATCGATCGATCGAGAAGGAGCGTCGCGTGGCCCCCCACCCCGCCGACCGGACCCTCGTCAGCCGCACCCCGTCCCGCCGGCGGTTCCTCGCCGCCGGGCTCACCGGTGGTGCCGTCCTCGGCCTCGGCGGGCTGCTCACCGCCTGTGGCAGCTCCGGCGGAGCCGCGAGCGGGTCGGCGCAGGCCTCGTCCGGCTCCTCGCCGAACCAGAAGTCGGTCAAGCAGGGCGGCGACGACTACGCCGCCGTGATCGAGAAGATGAAGGACTTCGGCACCGACGCCGCCCCCGGCGTCTACCCGCGCACCGTCAAGCACGCCATGGGCGAGACCGTCATCCCGGCCAAGCCGGTCCGGGTCGTGGTGCTGGACACCGGCGAGCTCGACAACGTCGTCGCCCTGGGCATCCAGCCGGTCGGCGTCGTCTACACCGACGGTTCCAAGAGCATGCCGGCCTACCTCAAGGACGCGGTCGGCAGCCCGGCCGCCGTCGGCACCGTCAACAGCCTCAACCTGGAGGCCATCGCCGCGCTCAAGCCCGACCTGATCCTCGGCAGCCAGCTGCGCGCGCAGGACCAGTACGCGCAGCTCTCCAAGATCGCGCCGACCGTCTTCTCACTGCGCCCGGGCTACCCCTGGAAGCAGAACTTCAAGCTCAACGCCGCGCCGTTCGGGCTGGAGGCGCAGGCTCAGGCCCAGCTCGACGCGTACCAGGCCGCGGCCACCGCGATCGGCGCCGGGCTGGGCGACAAGCGGCCCACCATCACGCCGCTGCGCTTCATGCCCGGCAAGACCCGGCTCTACGCCGAGCTCTCCTTCATCGGCACCATCCTCACCGACGTGCCGCTGCCGCAGCCCAAGATCGAGCAGGTCAAGGAACTCGCGGTCGAGATCAGCCCCGAGCAGATCGACAAGGCCGACGCCGACTGGATCTTCTACGGCGTGTACGGCAGCCCCAGCTCCACCAACCAGGACGCGGTGCTCGGCGGCGCGCTCTGGAAGACCCTCGGGGCGACCAAGTCCGGCCAGGCGCGGCCGGTTTCGGACGAGACCTGGTTCCTCGGGCTCGGCGTCCTGGCGGCCAATGCCGTGCTGGCCGACCTCAAGGGGTTCGTCGCACCGGGCACCTGAGCCCGGACCGCACGGCGGGCGGCACAGCGGGAGCGGAGCTGACCAGGGCGGTGTCCTCGCACACACCCGCCGGTAAGGCGCTTGGAGCTGGTCCCGGCGTGCGGGAGGATCATCGGGACCGTACCCCGAAGGGCACCTGCCGATGACCACGCTCCATCAGAACGCCGCCGACCTGCCCCCGTCCGGCCCACCCACCGCCGGCGCGTCCTCCGTCGGCGCGCTCGCGGTCGGCGTGCCCGGGGGCGGCGTGCCCAGGGGCGGTGCTGTGGCCTGCGCGTCCCACGGGTCCCACCGGACGCCTGCCACCGAGGGCATACCGGGAACCGGGGCGAGCACCGCAGCCGTGGACTCGCGCTGCACGCTGGCGGCCCCGGCCGGCGACCACGGTGCCGGCGGGGCCTCCGCCGACGGGTCCGTGCCGCGGCCCCGGGGCGGTGGGGCCGACGGGGAGGACGTCCGGGACTCCGGCACCGGCGCTGCTGAAAGCCCTGGTGAAGGCGCCGGTAGACGCGGTGTCGGCGGCGATGGCGGCGATGGCCCGGGTGGCGCCGGGCGTGCCGTCGACGCGAACGGACAGGCGGCCGCCCGGCTCCGCGCGGGGCTGGCCGACCGGCTGCGCACCGCCCACGGCCAGGGCCGCTCGCTCGCCGAGCTGGCCGCCGCCTGTCGTCGGCCGGTCGCCGAGGTCCGCGCGCTGCTCGCCGAAGCCCTCGGAGGCACCGAAGCGGGAGCGGCGGACGGGCCCCGGACCGCGTCGACCACCGGCCCGGAGGCGTTCGTACGGCTCCGGGCGCCGGAGCCGACGGAGGAACGCAGCGTCCCCGTGCTCCGGGCCGCTCAGGCGGAGCTGCGGACCGTCCTGTCCAAGCGGCCCTCCCCCTCCCGGCGGCTACGCCGGATGCACCCGGAGGCCCCCGGACCGGACCGGCTGCTGGAGGCTTCCGGCGCCGGGGCCGCCGCTCCTGCGCTCCTCCTGCCGCCGACGACCCCAGACCCGCTCGTCGGGGCGGCGGGGCCGGTGGCCGGCGCCGGTGGGGAGGCGGACGGTAACGACGGGAGCGCCCCCGGCGGGAGCGCCGAGACGCCGCTGGGCATCCTGATCGGCAGCACCCCCCAGCTCCCCGAGGCCGTCGGCCGCCCCGAAGAACGGCGGCCGGTCCGGGTGGCGGCCGAGCCCGTGCGCATCGGCCGCGGCACCAGTCTGGTGATCCTGCCGGGCTGGCGACCCGCCATCGCCGTCTCGGTGTCGACCGACCACCTGCTGTCCGCCACCGGCCTCGCCCTCGACCAGCTGGCTTCCGCGCAGCTCTCGGTGCTGATCAACCCCGGCGCGCTGCACGACCGGGAGCTCGACCTGCACGGCTGGCAGGTCGGCCCGGCCGGGCGGGCGGGCCGACGCGGCGGGCAGCAGCAGCCCTCGTAGCCTGCGGGGGACGGGCCGTCGGGAGCCACCGGGCCGGCCGCCAGGGGCGCCGCCTCGTCTAGGACGCCGAAGCGGCGGGCGCGTCAGACCCTCGGCGCGTTCGGGACGTAGCCGAACTCGACGGGCACCGGCTCGCGGCGGTCGGCCAGCCAGCCCTCCCGGACGTCGGCCAGCAGCTCCGCGAGCCGAGGCGGCCAGACCGCGTCGGCGCCTTCGTCGGTGAGGTCGTCGGCCGTCCACCAGCGCCAGTCGAGGATCCGGTCGGCGGCGTGCATCGCGCTGAGGTCGCCCACCGGCTCCCGGTGCGGCCCGCTGGTCAGGTAGATGTGCTCGTGCTGGCGGACGGGTATGCCGTGCCAGGTGAAGTCGTGTTCCCAGGTGCAGAGCAACGGGCCGGGTTCGAGATCGGTCCAGCCGGTCTCCTCCCAGAGCTCACGACGGGCGCCGGTCCACGGCGTCTCGTCCTTCTCGATGCCGCCGCCGGGCATGGTCCAGTGGACGCCGACCTCGCTGTTGTCCGAGCGGAGGAGGAAGACCGACCCGTTCTCGTCGAGTACCACCGTCCGGGCGGCCTGCCTCGGGGTTCGCTTCGCGCGTTGCCACAGATTTCGCATCGGGTCACCTTCCCAGTTCGGCCCGGCTGCGTCGAACGGATTGCGGGCGGGTCGATGGGCGGGCGGCGTCGAGCGGACGGTGGGCCGCGGGAACGGCATCGCCCCGGCGGAGAAGGGGTGTTGGCACCGCCGGAAACGGCCGGTGGACGTAGCCTGACGCCCATGCCCGCACCCGCGCTCCTCTTCCCGGCCGACCCGCTCAACCCGCACCGGCCCGATCCGCACTTCGCCTGGGAGGCCCGTGTCCTGCGGGGCCTGGGTGGTGAGCTGTACCTCGTCGACCACGACGCACTGCTCGCGGGGAACGCGGAGGAGGCGGTCCGTCAGGTACCGCGGGACTGCGGCCCGCTCTGGTACCGGGGTTGGATGGTTCCGTCGGCCGACTACGCGGCCTTCGCCCGGGCGCTGGCCGGGCGCGGCGCCCATCTGCTGACCAGCGCGGCCGGGTACGCCTCGGCGCACGAACTGCCCGGCTGGTACGGGGTGTTCGAGGGGGCGACACCGCCGAGCGTCTGGATTCCGGTGCGGACGGCGGCCCGGCCGGAGCCGGCGGAACTCGCCGCCGCCGTCGAGCGGCTCGGCGGGCGCGGTCCGGCGATCGTCAAGGACTACGTGAAGTCCCGGAAGCACGAGTGGCACGAGGCCTGCTACGTCCCCGACATGGCCGACCTGGCTGCCGTCGGGCGGGTGGTGGCGCGCTTCGTCGAGTTGCAGGGCGAGTACCTCACCGGCGGCGTGGTGCTGCGCCGGTACGAGGAGTTCCGACGGGCCGGGGGCGCCGGGAGCGGGCGGAACGGGACCGGGCAGAACGGGAGCGGCGGGAACGGGGACGGGCCGGAGGAACCGGGGGAAGGCGCGAGCGACGGTGCCTCCGGGGCCCGCCGGGGCGGGGACGAGCGGGCGGTGGAGGCCCGGGTCTGGTGGCTGGACGGCGAACCCGTGCTGGTCGGTCCCCATCCGGACACGCCCGGCCAGTCGGCCGAACCGGACCTCACCGACGTCCGGCCGCTGGTCCGTGCCCTCGGCTGCCGCTTCGTCACCACCGACCTCGCCAGCCGGGCCGACGGCTCCGGCTGGCGGGTGGTGGAGGTGGGTGACGGTCAGGTCAGCGACCTGCCGCGCGGTATCGACGCCTCCGCGCTGCTCACCTCGCTGATCGCGGCCTGACGCCGGTTCGGCGCGACGGCCGGGCGGCGGACTGCGGGACCGGGAGGCTCAGCGGCCGAGGACCTGGCCCGCCGCCTCGTCGGGCACCGGGTGCTTGTCGGCGATGAACGCCTGCCAGAGCCGCGTGTACATGCCTCCCCGCGCGAGCAGTTCGGTGTGCGTGCCGTCCTCGACCACCCTGCCGTGGTCCAGGACGACGACCCGGTCGGCGCGTTCCGCGGTGGTGAGGCGGTGGGCGATGACCAGCGTGGTGCGGCCGCCGCTGAGCCGGTCCGCCGCGTGGTTGACCGCCGCCTCGGTGGCCAGGTCGAGCGCGGCGGTGGCCTCGTCCAGGAGCAGGATGTCCGGGTCGACCAGTTCGGCCCGGGCCAGCGCGATCAGCTGGCGCTGCCCCGCCGAGAGGTTCCGCCCACGGCCGGTGACCTCGTGGTCGTACCCGTCGGACAGGTGGCGGATCATGTCGTGCGCACCGACCGCCCGGGCCGCCGCCTCCACCTCGGCCGCTGTGGCCGAGGGCCGGCCGTACGCGATCGCCTCGCGCACCGTGCCCGCGAACAGGTAGGCCTCCTGCGGCACGACGCCGAGCCGGTGGCGGTACTGCGCGAGGTCGTACCTGGTCAGGTCGACGCCGTCCACCCGGACGGTGCCGGAGGTCGCGTCGTAGAACCGGGCGACCAGCTTGACCAGGGTCGACTTGCCGGCGCCCGTCTCACCGACCAGCGCCACCGTCTGGCCGGCGGGTATCCGGAGATCCACTCCGGTGAGCACCTCCCGGGCCCCGTCGGCGCCGCCGTTGTAGGCGAAGCCGACGCCCACGAACTCGATCTCGCCGCGGAGCGCCGCCGTCACCGGCACCGGATCGGCGGCCTCGGCGGTGGTGGTCGGGGTCCGCAGCAGCTCACGCGTGCGGCCCAGACCGACGGCGGCCTGCTGGTAGCCGTCGAACACCTGCGAGAGCTGGTTGACCGGTGCGAAGAAGAGGTCGATGTAGAGCAGGTACGCCACCAGGGCGCCGACCGTCAGCGTCCCGGCGTCGACCCGCGAGGCCCCCACGATCAGTACCAGTGCGGCGGCGACGCTGGAGAGGAACTGCACGAACGGGAAGTACAGCGAGATGTAGAGCTGCGCCCGCACCCGGGCCTCGCGGTAGGCCATCCCCCGGGCGACGAAGCGGTCGGTGTTGGCGTCCAGCCGACGGAAGGCCTGGACGATCCGCATGCCCGCGACGTTCTCCTGGAGGTCGGCGTTGACCGTGCTGATCAGGTCGCGGGAGATCTCGTACTGCGTCTTGGACTTCTTGCGGAACACCAGCGTCGCCACCACCAGCAGCGGCAGCACGGCGAAGACCACCAGGGCCAGGCCCGCGTCGATGATCAGCAGGGCGGCGAAGATGCCGAGGAACGTCAGCAGGCTGACCACCGCCGTGACCACCCCGGTCTGCAGGAAGGAGGTCAGCGAGTCCAGGTCGGTGGTCATCCGGGTCATGATCCGGCCGGACAGCTCGCGCTCGTAGTAGTCCAGGCCGAGCCGGTTGAGGTGCGCGAAGATCTTGAGCCGGAGGGTGTAGAGCACCCGCTCGCCGGTGCGGCCGCTGACCCGGCTCTCGGCGCTCTGCACCAGCCAGTCCAGCAGCACGATCACCAGCGCCACCAGCGAGGCGGCGGCGACGCCCGACATCAGGCCCTTGCTCACGCCGTCGTCGATGCCGTGCCGGATCAGGATCGGCAGCACCAGCCCGGCGCCCGCGTCCAGGGTGACCAGGAGCAGGGCGAGGGCGAGCGGGCGGCGGAACGGGCGCAGCAGGCGGCGGAGGCTGAAGTCCGGGTCGCCGGCCTCGGCCTCGGCCCGGGCGACCGCCGGGGTGTCGGTGGCCGGCGGGAGGGCGGCGACCTTGTCGAGGAGGGCGGGGTCCGCGGTGCGGGCCGCCTTGGCCAGCGCGGGCGTCGCCAGGGCGGGCGACGGCGGGGCGGGCGTCGGCGGGGTGACAGCGGGCGGCTGTGCGGGGGCGCCCGTCCGGGGCTCGGACTCGGTCTCGGTGTCGGACTCGGCGGTGACGGCACCGGCGGTGGCGACCCCGGCGGCGGTGGCGGTCGGGGGCTTGGTCCGGCCGGCCTCGGGGTCGGAGATCAGGACGCGGTACTGGGGACATCGGGCGTCGAGTTCCTCGTGCGTACCGATGTCCAGCAGGCGGCCGTGGTCCAGGACCGCGATCCGGTCGGCCAGCTGGAGGGTCGACCGGCGGTGCGCGATCAGCAGTGTGGTGCGGCCGGCCATCACCGACCGCAGGGCGTCGTGGATCTCCGCCTCGATCTGCGGGTCGACCGCCGAGGTGGCGTCGTCGAGCAGCAGGATCCGCGGGTCGGTGAGGATCGCCCGGGCCAGGGCTATGCGCTGGCGCTGGCCGCCGGAGAGGGTCAGACCCTGCTCACCGACCTTGGTCGCGTACCCGTCGGGCAGCTCCCGGACGAACTCGTCCGCCTGCGCCGCCCGGGCGGCCGCCACGACCTGCTCGTCGGTGGCGTCCGGCCGCCCGTACGCGATGTTGGTGCGGACCGTCTCGGAGAACAGGAAGCTCTCCTCGGGAACGATGCCGACGGCCGACCGCACCGAGTCGAGGGTGAGGTCGCGCAGGTCGTGGCCGTAGAGCCGGACCGCGCCGCCCGCCGGGTCGTAGAACCGGGGAACCAGCTGCGCCACCGTCGACTTGCCCGAGCCGGACGCGCCGACCAGGGCCAGCGTCTCGCCGGGGGCGAGCTTCAGGGTGAGCCCGTGCAGGACGGGGGCGGGGTGCTCGGGGTCGTAGCGGAACTCGACCTGGTCGAACTCCAGCGCCACCTCGGCGGTCCGGGGGCCGACGGGCCACCCGAAGCGGTCGTCGGCGGCGGCCGGCGTCGGTCCGGCGTCGTCGTGGGCCGGGTGGGAGCCGTCGGCGCGGGTGAAGTCGAGGGTGACGGCGTCCGGGCGCTCCTGCACCAGCGGCCGCTCGTCGATCAGCTGCAGCACCCGCTCCACACCGGCCCGGGCCTGCTGGCCAACGGTGATGACCATGGTCAGCATCCGGACCGGACCGGTCATCTGCGCGACGTAGGTGGAGAAGGCGACGAAGGTGCCGAGGGTGACCTGGCCCTCGACCGCCAGCCAGCCGCCGAAGGCCAGCACCGCGACCTGGGCGAGCGCCGGGATCGCCTGCATCGCCGGGTTGTAGCGGCTGTTGAGCCGGATCGACCGGAGCCGGGCCGCGAACAGGTTGTGCGAGGCCGCCGCCAGCTTGTCCAGCTCCTGGGACTCCTGGCCGAAGCCCTTGACCACCCGGACGCCGCCGACCGACTCGTCGACCACGCCCGCGACGGCGGCCGCCTCCTGCTGGGCCGCCCAGGTGGCGGGGAACAGCCGCTTGCGGCTCAGGACCGAGACCCACCACAGCGCCGGACCCATGACCAGCGCGATCAGGGTGAGCGGCGGCGACAGCCAGAGCATCACGGCCAGCGACATGACGAACATCAGCAGGTAGCCGGTCATCATCGGCAGCATCGAGAGCAGGCCGTTGATCAGCTGGAGGTCGGAGGTGGCCCGGCCGACCACCTGGCCGGTGTCGAGGCGGTCCTGCCGGTGGCCGTCGAGCCGGCCGAGCGAACGGAAGAGGTCGCTGCGCAGGTCGTGCTGGACGTCGAGGGCGAGCTGGCCCCCGTAGTAGCGGCGGACCTGGGTGCAGGCGAACACCAGGGCGGCCGCCGCCAGCAGCACCACGGCCCACGGAGCCAGCGAGCGGGTGTGCGCGGTGATGACGTCGTCGATGATCAGCTTGGTGACCAGCGGCACCAGCGCCGTGACGGCCATCCCGACGATCGAGGCGCCGAAGGCGAGCAGCACGCTGCGCCGCGAGCGCCAGCAGTAGCCGATCAGCCGGCGCAGCCAGCCCGTGCCGGTCCCGTCGGCGGCCGAACCCTCGCCCGGGCTCCCGCCGCCGTCGGCCGGGGCCCCGGCACCGTCCGGCCGGGTTCCGTCCGCGGTCTGCCCGCCGTGCTTGCCGCCGGGCAGGCCGGTGCCGCCCCGCCGCCCCTTCGTGCCTCGCGGGCCGGTCCGGGTGCCGCTCGGGGAAAGCTCCACCGTAGATCCATGAGTCTCAGGCATATTTAGGGATGCTAACCATTTCGTCCGGTGGCCGCCATGGACTTTCAGGCCAGGGCAGGCCGGGTGAACCGGCCCGGCTGAGGAACCAACAGCCTGCGGCCTGCGGTGATTCCCGGCCGGGGCGCGCGCCTCGGCCGTCACCCTCCAGGGTGAACGAGATCGCGCCGAACGCCCACCGGCCGCCGACGCAGCCCGGCGCCGTCCTTTGGGCCTAGGCCGGACGACCGACCCCGGTGGTCCAGCGGGTGGTCAGCCGGACCCGGCCCGGCCCCGTCGAGCGCTCGCCGTCGACCGCTTGCCGTGGACCGCTTGCCGTCGGACCGTTCGGTGCGACGGCACACGACCGGGCGCCCCCCGGCCGGGGCCGGTCGGCCGCGCCGCTCGATTCAGCTGCGCGCGGCCGTGCCGGCGGCTGCCGAGAAGGCGCCGTGCGCCAGGCTGTGCAGCAGGGCGGCCATGCTGTCGCGCTGGAGGGCGACGCGGTCCTCCTGCGCGCCGCGGTCCTCCTGGGCGGGACTCGGGCCGAGGCTGTGCGGAGTCGAGTTGATCAGCCCGAAGACGGCGTGCACCGCGGCCCGCGCCACCGGCTCGGCATCGGGCACGGCCAGCGACGGATGGGCCCGGCGGACCACGTCCACCCACAGTTCGACGTAGCCGCGCTGGAGCCGGCGGACCGTCCGGCGGTCCTCGTCCTTGAGGTTCAGCAGCTCGCGGTCGTGCAGGGTGATCAGGTCGCGGTCGTCCAGCGCGAAGTCGACATGCCCCCTGATCAGGGCGTCCAGCGCTTCGGCGCCGCCGTCGCCGCCACCCGCCCGGCGGCGGCCCTCCTCCAGGAGGCGCTCACTGATGCCGATCAGGAGATCGGCGAGCATCGCGTCCTTGCCGGCGAAGTGCCGGTAGAGCCCCGGCCCGCTGATGCCGACGGCTTTGCCGATCTCGTCGACACCCACGCCCAGGAAGCCCCGGGCGGCGAACAGCCGCGCGGCCTCCCTGCGGATCTGGTCACGGCGTGGGAGCGCGGAGGCGCCTGGGACGTTCGGCATGCTGCCCATCGTAGACAGTCGGGTTATCGCCCGTTAACCTGGGCGGCACGAGTTAACGCTCATTAACGTGGGGGTCGCAGGCACACCCGGGCTCTGCTGCCCACCTGGTGCCGAGAGCAAGGGAGCTCTTGGAATGGTCATCTCCACCGCCGGTGCACCCACCGGCGTCCACGGCGGCGCAGCGGCCGGAACCACGGCGGGCGGCGCGACGAACGGCGCGGCTGCCGGAGCCGTTCCACCGGGCGCCGCCGCGCCCGCCCCCCGGCTCGGCACCGCCGCCGACCCGGGCTCGGAGGCCTACCGGGCCAACGCCGAGGCCCATCGTGCGCTGGTCGGCGAGCTGCGCGAGAAGCTCGCCGCGGCCGCTCTCGGCGGCGGGGCCAAGGCCCGGGCGCGCCACACCGCCCGTGGCAAACTGCTCCCCCGCGACCGGGTGGACACGCTGCTCGACCCGGCCTCGCCGTTCCTCGAACTGGCGCCGCTGGCGGCCGACGGGATGTACGACGGAGCCGCTCCGGCGGCCGGCGTGATCGCGGGCATCGGCCGGGTCGCCGGGCGCGAGGTGGTCGTCGTCGCCAACGACGCCACCGTCAAGGGCGGCACCTACTACCCGATGACGGTGAAGAAGCACCTGCGCGCCCAGGAGGTCGCGCTGGAGAACCGGCTCCCCTGCGTCTACCTGGTGGACTCCGGCGGCGCCTTCCTGCCGATGCAGGACGAGGTCTTCCCGGACCGCGACCACTTCGGCCGGATCTTCTACAACCAGGCCCGCCTCTCCGCCGCCGGGATCCCGCAGATCGCCGCCGTGCTCGGCTCCTGCACGGCGGGCGGCGCGTACGTACCGGCGATGAGCGACCAAGCCGTCATCGTCCGCAACCAGGGCACCATCTTCCTCGGGGGACCGCCGCTGGTGAAGGCCGCCACCGGCGAGGTGGTGACCGCCGAGGAGCTCGGCGGCGGCGACCTCCACTCCCGCACCTCCGGCGTGACGGACCACCTGGCCGAGGACGACGCCCACGCCCTCTCCATCGTGCGCACCATCGTCGCCGGGCTGGGCCCGCGCGCGGCCAGGCCGTGGCCGCTGGCCCCGGCCGAGCCGCCCGCCGTCGACCCGGCGGGTCTGTACGGAGCCGTCCCGGTCGACCCCCGGACGCCGTACGACGTCCGCGAGGTGATCGCGCGGCTGGTCGACGGCAGCCGGTTCGCCGAGTTCAAGGCCGAGTACGGCGCGACCCTGGTGACGGGGTTCGCCCGGATCCACGGCCACCCCGTCGGCATCGTCGCCAACAACGGTGTGCTCTTCGCGGAGTCCGCCCTCAAGGGCGCCCACTTCATCGAGTTGTGCGACCAGCGGGGCATCCCCCTCCTCTTCCTCCAGAACATCACCGGCTTCATGGTCGGGCGGCAGTACGAGGCGGGCGGCATCGCCAAGCACGGCGCCAAGATGGTGAACGCCGTCGCCTCCACCCGCGTCCCGAAGCTGACGGTGGTGATCGGCGGCTCGTACGGGGCCGGCAACTACTCGATGTGCGGCCGGGCCTACTCGCCCCGCTTCCTGTGGATGTGGCCGGGCGCGAAGATCTCCGTGATGGGCGGCGAGCAGGCCGCCTCGGTGCTGGCCACCGTCCGGCGAGACCAGCTCGAAGCCCACGGCGAGTCCTGGCCCACCGAGGCGGAGGAGGAGTTCAAGCGCCCCGTCCGCGAGCAGTACGACCGCCAGGGGAACGCCTACTACGCCACCGCACGGCTCTGGGACGACGGAGTGATCGACCCGATGGACACCCGCACCGTCCTCGGACTCGCCCTCACCGCCTGCGCCAACGCCCCGCTCCCGCCGCCCGGCCCGTACGGCGTCTTCCGGATGTGACGGCCGCCCGGGCAGGGCCGCGCGTCACCACGGAGCCTCCTCCGGACGAGCGGCCCTCCCGGGCCCGGCACACCCGCCAGACCCGAGCCGCCGGACCGCTCGACCCGCTCGTCGGCCAATTCGTCGGCCCGCGTGCCGCACCGGGCGTGCCGACCCGGGCCGGGCCCCGGCCCGACGGCGGCCCACCCCGGCCGCGCACGACGCGTCGCTGCTGCTGCCGCCTCCCACCACCTCCTTCGCACGGCTCCCCTCGACCCGGAGGATCGCCTCCCATGTTCGACACAGTTCTGGTCGCCAACCGTGGCGAGATCGCCGTCCGGGTGATCCGCACCCTGCGGCGGCTCGGCGTGCGCTCCGTCGCCGTCTTCAGCGACGCGGACGCCGACGCACCGCACGTCCGCGAGGCCGATGTCGCGGTACGGCTCGGACCGGCCGACCGCAGTGACAGCTCGGCCACCGAGACGTACCTGCGGACCGACCAGATCCTCGCCGCGGCCCGCCGCACCGGTGCCCAGGCCGTTCACCCCGGCTACGGCTTCCTCGCCGAGAACTCCTCCTTCGCGCGCGCCTGCGCCGACGCGGGCCTGGTCTTCATCGGTCCTCCTCCCGCTGCGGTCGAGCTGATGGGTGACAAGATCAACGCCAAGGAGGCCGTACGGGCCGCCGGCGTACCGGTGGTCCCGGGAAGCGAGGCCACCGCGCCCACCGACGGGGAACTCGTCGCGGCCGCCGACGAGATCGGCTTCCCCGTGCTGCTCAAGCCGTCCGCCGGTGGCGGCGGCAAGGGCATGCGCCTGGTGCGGGACCGGGCCGAGCTGCCGACCGAGATCGCCGCCGCCCGGCGGGTCGCCCGCACCGCCTTCGGCGACGACACCCTGCTGCTGGAGCGGTGGATCGACCGGCCGCGCCACATCGAGGTCCAGGTACTCGCCGACGCCCACGGCACCACCGTCCACCTCGGCGAGCGCGAGTGCAGCCTGCAGCGCCGCCACCAGAAGTTGATCGAAGAAGCACCCTCCGTTCTGCTCAATGCCGAGACCCGCGCCGCGATGGGCGCAGCCGCCGTCCGCGCCGCCGAGTCCTGCGGCTACACCGGGGCCGGCACCGTGGAGTTCATCGTCCCCGGCCTCGACCCGGACTCCCCCGTCCCCACCGAGGGGGTACGGGACTTCTTCTTCATGGAGATGAACACCCGCCTCCAGGTCGAACACCCCGTCACCGAACTCGCCGTGGCCGTCGGCGGCACCACCGACGGCTCCGCCGGAACGGGCGGCACCCAGCAGCGACGACTGGACCTGGTCGAGTGGCAGCTGCGGATCGCCTCGGGCGAGCGCCTCGCCTTCACCCAGCCGGACATCTCCTTCCTGGGCCACGCCATCGAGGCCCGGATCTGTGCGGAGGACCCGGAGCGGGACTTCCTCCCCACCGGTGGACGCATCCTCGTCCTCGACGAGCCGCAGGGCGAAGGCATCAGGGTGGACTCGGGTGTCGCCCCGGGCACCGAGATCACCAGCTCCTACGACCCCATGCTCGCCAAGGTCATCGCGTACGGGCCCGACCGCCCGACCGCGCTGCGCCGGCTCCGCGCCGCGCTGGCCGACACCCGGATCCTGGGCGTGACCACCAACACGGGCTTCCTGCGGCGACTGCTCGCCCACCCCGATGTCGTCGCCGGCCGCCTCGACACCGGGCTGGTGGAGCAGACGGCGCAGCAGCAGCCCGCACTGCTCGCCTCGCCCTACGCTCCGGCCAACGCGGCCTCCACCGGTCCGACCGCCGACACCGGCGCCGCCGACGCAGACCCCGGCCACTCCGACGAAGCCGCCGGGGGCACCGACCCCCGGCCCACCGAGGCTCCGACGCCCGCCCACCTCCTCTACTACGCGGCCGCGCTCGCGCGGCACCTGAGCCTCACTCCCACCGCCGACGGCGACGGCTGGACCGATCCCTTCTCCCTTCCCTCCGGCTGGCGCATCGGCGGCCAAGCGGCCTGGACCACCCATCGACTCCGCACCCCCGGCCAGGACCCGGTGTCGGTGAGCATCCGTCCGATCACTGTCGGCAACGTAGCCGAGGCCACTGACATTCCCCCGGGCATCACCCGTGAGGTGGACATCCGGCTCGGCTCCGGACCGGTCCACCGGGCCCGGGCCGTCCGGTCGGGCGACCGGCTGCACCTCACCGCCGACGGGCTCCAGACGACGTTCGCCCTGGCCGCCGACGGCGCCCCCGGCACGGCCACCGGCACGGCCACCGGCCCGGTGACCTGGCTCGGGATCGACGGCGACGCCTGGCCGGTGCACGGGTACGACCCGGTCGGCGAGAGCACCACCGCCGGCGCGGCCCACCACGGCGCCCTCACCGCCCCGATGCCCGGCACGGTCACCGTCGTGAAGACCACGGCCGGCGAGCTGGTCCGCAAGGGCCAACCGCTGCTCGTCCTGGAGGCCATGAAGATGGAACACGTGATCGCCGCCCCGCACGACGGCACCGTGAGCGAGCTGCGGGCCACCGCGGGAGCCACGGTGGCGATGGAGGAGCTGCTGGTCGTGGTCACCCCGGCCGAGGACGGACCGGGCGGGGAGGAACCGGGGAAGGGCGGACCGGCCTCCGCCGGATCGCCCGCGGACGGCCCCGCGCTCGGTGCGGTCGCCGCCGAGGTGCGGTCATGACCGCCGCCGCGCCCGAGCCCGACGCGCTCGACCTGGGCCTGCCCGCCGAGGTCCGCGACCCGGGCCTGCCCGAGGAGGTCCGGATCCACGAGGTCGGGCCGCGCGACGGCCTGCAGAACGAGAGCGCCCTCGTCCCCGTGGAGGTCAAGGCCGAGTTCATCGCCCGGCTCGCCGGTGCGGGCCTGCGCACGGTGGAGGCCACCAGCTTCGTCCACCCGAAGTGGGTGCCCCAGCTCGCCGACGCCGAGGAACTGGCGCCCCGGCTGGCCGGGTTGCCCGCGCGCCACCCCGGGCTGCGACTGCCGGTCCTGGTGCCCAACGAGCGCGGGCTGGACCGCGCGCTCGCCCACCACGCCACCGACATCGCGGTGTTCGCCAGCGCCACCGAGACCTTCGCCCGCCGCAACCTCAACCGCTCGGCGGACGAGGCGATGGCGATGTTCCGCCCGGTGGTGGAACGCGCCACCGGCGCCGGCGTCCGCGTGCGCGGCTACCTCTCGATGTGCTTCGGCGACCCGTGGGAGGGCCCGGTGCCGGCCGAGCAGGTGATCCGCTTCGGCGTGCGGCTGCTGGAGATGGGCTGCACCGAACTGAGCCTCGGCGACACCATCGGCGTCGCCACCCCGGGCCAGG
This sequence comes from Kitasatospora sp. NPDC001603, assembly GCF_040298365.1. Lineage (NCBI taxonomy): Bacteria > Bacillati > Actinomycetota > Actinomycetes > Kitasatosporales > Streptomycetaceae > Kitasatospora > Kitasatospora sp. NPDC001603. The sequence continues at coordinate 26,885 of NZ_JBEPAA010000062.1, read as the reverse complement.
TCACCGCGCTGCTGGACGGCTTCGGCCGGGCCGGAGTCCCGGTCGACAGGCTCGCGGTGCACTTCCACGACACCTACGGCCAGGCGCTCAGCAACACCCTGGCCGCCCTGCGCGGCGGCGTGACCACGGTCGACGCCTCGGCCGGCGGCCTGGGCGGCTGCCCGTACGCCAAGAGCGCCACCGGCAACCTGGCCACCGAGGACCTGGTCTGGATGCTGCACGGCCTCGGCATCCGGACCGGCGTCGACCTCCGCGCCCTCGTCTCCACCAGTGGCTGGATGGCGCGGCAACTCGGCCGGCCGAGCCCGTCGCGCACCGTCCAGGCGCTGCTCGGCGACGGCCGGGACTGACCGCCCCGCACGCTTCGAGACCCCGCGAGGACCCGTGTCGGCCGCGACCCGGTCCGGCCGGATCTCTCCGTACCACCCGACCCGCTCGACAGCCCGCATGTCCGTCACATCATCGGACCGACATGCGGTCATCCCGATCACGCCCGCGGCCACCCCGGCCGGGCCCCAGGAGGATCACCATGCTCGATCACCGGCTGAACAGCGAGTACGAGGAGCTGCGGCGCACCGTCGCCGAGTTCGCCCAGGACGTGGTCGCGCCGAAGATCGGCGAGTTCTACGAGCAGGGCGAGTTCCCCTACGAGATCGTCCGTGAGATGGGGCGGATGGGCCTCTTCGGCCTGCCGTTCTCCGAGGAGTACGGGGGCATGGACGGCGACTACTTCGCGCTCTGCCTGGTCCTGGAGGAGCTCGCCCGGGTCGACTCCTCGGTGGCGATCACCCTGGAGGCCGCGGTCTCGCTCGGCGCGATGCCGATCTACCGCTTCGGGACGGAGGAGCAGAAGCGCGAGTGGCTGCCGCGGCTGACCTCGGGCGAGCTGCTCGGGGCGTTCGGCCTGACCGAGCCCGAGGGCGGCTCCGACGCCGGCGCGACCCGCACCACGGCACGCTACGACGAGGCCACCGACGAGTGGGTCATCAACGGCACCAAGTGCTTCATCACCAACTCCGGTACCGAGATCACCGGCCTGGTCACCGTCACCGCGCTCACCGAACCGATCGCTCGTTCGAGTGAAGAGGGCGAATTCCCCTCGCCACGGCGGGAAATCTCTTCCATCATCGTGCCCACCGGAACCCCGGGGTTCCAGGTGTCCAAGAAGTACTCGAAGGTCGGGTGGAACGCATCCGACACCCGCGAATTGTCCTTTACCGACTGCCGCGTTCCCGCGGCCAACCTGCTGGGCGAGCGCGGCCGCGGCTACGCCCAGTTCCTGCGGATCCTCGACGAGGGCCGCATCGCGATCGCAGCCCTGGCCACCGGCCTGGCCCAGGGGTGCGTCGACCAGTCAGTCCTCTACGCCGGCCAGCGCCGGGCCTTCGGCCGTCCTATCGGCGCCAACCAGGCCATCCAGTTCAAGCTCGCCGACATGGAGATGCGCGCCCACACCTCCCGCCTGGCCTGGCGGGACGCCGCATCCCGGCTGCTGCACGGCGAACCGTTCAAGAAGGAGGCCGCGATCGCCAAGCTGTACTCGTCCGAGGCCGCCGTCGACAACGCCCGTGAGGCGACCCAGATCCACGGCGGGTACGGCTTCATGAACGAATTCCCGGTCGCGCGCTTCTGGCGCGACTCCAAGATCCTGGAGATCGGGGAGGGCACTTCGGAGGTGCAGCGCATGCTCATCGCCCGTGAGCTCGGCGTCACCTCCTGAGGCACCCGCACCAGCTCCGGGGCGCCGTCGGCGCCCTCTGCTCCCCGTCTCTCGGCCTGCCGGTGCACCGGCAGGCCGAGAGACGCCGCCGAGAGACACGAGAGACAGCGGGGCCCGGCCAGACCGCCCTGCCCTTCACGGCAGTCGTCAGAGATCCATGAACATCCGGCCCACCGGAGAGGAGGCACCCGAGGCACCGGACGAAAGCACAGCGGGCGGACGCGCCGACGACGGCGGAAGGCACCGCCACCGGGCACTCGGTGCGGAGCCGCCGAATCAGCGCTAATAGCCGATGAACCGTCAGGGGATCACAATCACCGGACGGTTGGCGCGACGGGCCAGCCGACCGGAGACCGATCCGAAGATCTTGCCGAGCAGGCCGTGCGTGCTGCCGACGACGATCGCGTCCGCGGCGTACTCGCGGCCGACCTCCTCGATCTCATGGCAGATGTCACCGCCCCGCTCGACCAGGATCCAGGGCACCCCGGCGAGGAAGTCCGCGCAGGCGAGCTCCAGACCGAGCACCTCGGTCCGGTGATCGGGAAGGTCGACGAAGACGGGAGGTTCGCAGCCCGCCCACACCGTGGCCGGCAGGCGATTGGCCACGTGCACGATCACCAGCCCGCACTTCGAGCGACGAGCCATGCCCACCGCATAGGCCAGGGCACGCTCGCTCGACAGCGAGCCGTCGAATCCCACCACCACGCCGTGCTGGAAGGCGGGGTCGCACGAGCCGCCGGGCTTCTGCTGCACCGTGGGTTCGCCGGCGGCGCTCGGCAGGCCGGAGCCTCCTGGGTGGTCGGCACCCGGCCCCAGGCGGCCCGTCATCGCGGACTCCGCCGGGTCGGGCCGGTGGTCGCCCCGCTGCTGGCGGGAGCCGGAGCGGCCCCGGCGCGCGATAGTGCGAAGCAGGCGGGAGAATCCCCGGATATCCACGGCGTCCGCGCCCACGTCAGGGTCCGCGCCGACTCCGGTCTGTGCACAACCACTGTCTCCCCCGGGCACTGCGCCCGCGCTGCGGACCGCATCCGGTTCAACCGGTCGGGAGGACTCAAAACCAGCCATGGCTCAAGGCTCTTCGAGGAAGATGGGCCGACAAGAGAGGACAACGCTGCCCGGGCAGCAGGCCCGCACGCGGGAAGACGTCGGTCTGCGCCGAGCACCACCGTTTGTGACCTGTTCCTTTCAGAGTACGACGGGCAGGAGACTCAGCCCAGCGGCAAAGCCTCGGAACGGCTTTGTTACCGCGAATGGAGGATGCGCCCGCCGCCGGCGATGCGCCCCCTGCCAGCGCGCGGTCGCGCCCCCTCCGGCTAAGGAGGGTCTCTGGAGCTTGACTGAGCGAACGGAGCGATGCAACAGGCCACCGGGACACCGTGACCGGACTGTCATTGATCGACAACGATCCGTCGCCGCCCGACATCGGCAACCGGCGTCGCAGGGCGTCCGAACGAGGCCGCCACGGCCCACAATCCGTGCGCCGTGCCGCGCCCTCTGCGCCGTCCCCCGGCCGCCATCCCTCGGCCCCCCGGACCGGGCCGCATCCGGGTCCACCCCCGCGCCGCGTCCGGATCGACGGCAGGCCGTCCTCTGCCCGGCTCCGGGGCGCGCAGCGTTCCACCGTCGGGCCGCTCCCGGTGGGCCTCGCGCCGACCGGTCCGCCGCCGAACCGCTGTGGCCACCTCCACCTCCCCCGGATCGTCTCCCCGCCCCGAGCAGCTGCCCCGCACTCCAACCCCGGCCCCATCCCTGCCACGCCTGCCGCTATCCGTTTCAGCCAATTCGCACGGGTTCGCGACGCTGCCTGGCATTTGCCACGTGCATACCCGCAGCCGCTGGCACCATGCACGACATGCCGCTGCTCCTGTTCGACCTCGACAACACGCTGCTCCCCAGGGACGCAGCCTTCCGAGCCTGGGCCCGGGACTTCCTGACCGAGCGAGGCCTCCCGCCGGACGACCTCGACTGGCTGGTCACCATCGACGGCGGCGGGTACGTGCCGCGCAGCACCGTACTGTCCGCGATCCAGCGCCGCTACGGCCTGGACGACTCTCTCGACTTCCTGCTCGCCCACTTCCGACGCGGCATCAACTCCCACATCCACTGCCCCTCCCGCAACATCGACGCGCTGCGGGCGGCGCGTGCGGCCGGGTGGACGCTCGGCATCGTCAGCAACGGCAACACCCGGCCGCAGTTGGAGAAGATCCGCCGGACCGGGCTGGGACCGATGGTCGACGGCTGGGTCATCTCGGAGGAGGCGGAGTGCGTGAAGCCGGACCCGTTGATCTTCGAGATCGCCGCGCAGCGGTGCGGCATCGCGCCCACCGGCGACTGGGCCTCGAACACCTGGATGGTCGGGGACCACGCCCCCGCCGACATCGCCGGCGCGGAGCTGACCGGGCTGCGCAGCGTCTGGCTGCACCACGGCCGCCCCTGGGCCGAGCCGGGCTACCGGCCGACCCTCAAGGCGGCCGGTCTGCCGGAGGCCGTCGGGCAGGTACTCGCCGCACGCAGCGCGCCAGGCCCCAGGCCCGGCATCCGGGCCGCCGGACCGGGCCACCGGCGGGCAGTGGGCACGGCCGCGATGGGGGGCAGCCGGCGGCTCCGGGGGCCCGCCGACGGGGCGGCGCCCGCAGCAGCGCTGTCCGGCGCGCGAACCGGCGCGCAGGCCCCGCTTTCCGCCCTGGACGGCCCGCGTGCGCCTGTTCCCGGGGGCCGCCCGGACAGCGGCGCTCCGGCCGCCGTGGTGGCCGTCCGTGTCTGAAACCGTTCAGCCGGAGTTGCCGCAGTCACCCGTGGCCGACCTACCGCCAAGGAGCGTCCGGGGAACACCGGCCGGGTGAGTCGCCGGCCGGACGGACGGCCCGGGCCCGACTGCGCCCGGCGCCGGACCGCCCGACGACCGACCGCGGCGACCGACCGGCCCTGCTCGCCACCTTCACCTCGGCGCGCGGGGCCGGGCACACGGGGCCGGGCACACGGGACCGGGCATGCGGCCTGCTACGGCTGCGCGGGGGCCGACTCCGCGGGGGCCGTCCTCGTCCACCAGTGGCTACGGCCCGCCACGGTGAAGCCGAGCTTGCGGTACAGCGGTTCACCGAGGGCGGTGGCGAGCAGGGTCGCCGGGCGGTCGGGGTTCGCGGCGGCCAGGGCCGTCTCCAGGACGGCGCGGGCCACACCCCGGGAGCGGTGTTCGGGGAGTGTCGCGACCCAGTACACCCCGGTGGCGCGGCCGTCGTCGAAGGTCAGGCAGGCGCCGGCCAGTTCACCGGCGATCCTGGCCCGCCAGGCCCGGCAACCGGGCTCGTGCAGGAGGCGCTCGGGCAGCATCACACCCCGTATCCAGGGCTGGCGGTCCTCGATCGGGAAGCCGTCGACCACCGCGTGTTCGACCTCGGCGAAGGCGTCGGCGTCCAGCGCCTCATCGACCGTCAGGTCGCCGCCGACCCGGGCGCCCGTCGACGGCAGCGCGCCGAGCAAGGGTGCTTCGAGCGCGCCGGGCTCACGGACCATCACGGGCATCGCCCGGCCGTGCGCGCAACCGTGGCGCGACATGTCGAGTCCGAGGTAGGGGTCCTCCAGCGTGAGCCGGGTGGTGGACCACTCCTCCAGCAGGGCCGCCAGTTCGTCTTCCAGCACGGCTGGTTGGTCATAGGGACGGGTCACCACGATGCGGTGGGCGTCGTCCGGGGTCCGGGCGCAGCGGACCGCGGTGAACCCGGGACGGATGAGGTGCTGCCACCCGTGGGCGCGCGCTTGGGCGAGCCAGAAGGCGGCGGCGTTGTCGTTGGCCTGTTCGAGCCGGCTGAGGTTGTTCACGACAGGACGGTAGCGCGGGCGCCCGGCGTCCGATCCGCGGCCCTGGCACTGGCCGGATGGAGCCAGGGAGGCGCACACTTCGAGAGGCGTGCGCCCTCCCGTGCACCGCCTATTTTCGGTCAATCTCGTGCGACTCCCTCGCCCTTGGGCAAAGCCGCAGCCCAGACCCGCCGGCCGGGTACGCCGAAGCGGGGCACCCCAGGACCGGCCCCGCGACAACCAGCCACCGTTGTACCGGCCCCCTTCCCAGAAGGGTCGACGGGTGCCACGCTTCGTGATCGAATGCATCACGCCAAATTGCCATGTCGACATAGCGTCGGATGGTGAACTTGTCACAACGGCAACGGTCCACCCGATAGATTCGATCTTGGCCAGCAGTGCCGCACCACCACACCACACCACCGAGGGGGCTTGAGCGCCTTGAGCAGGGTGAGCAGGAGCGACGCGGGTCCTGACAGCGACCAGGCCGTGGCCGATATCGCGGGTCGGTCCGTGAGAGGCACCGGCGTTTCGGCCACCGCTGCCAACCCCCGCTCCGCCGGCACCTCCAGCGCCGCCCCATACGTCCCGTACACCTCGGTGAACACTCCGGCCTCACTGGCCTCACACACCCCCTCCGCACCAGCGGGCTCCGGTCCAGGCACCTTCTCGGGCGCCCCGGAGCATGCCGGACGGCCCGTCAGCCGACCCGTCGTCAGCCATGGCGGTCTCCAGGGCCAGGGGACGGCCGGGCATGCCGGCCCGTCGGTTCCCGGCCATCCTGGCGGTCACCCCGGAGCTCAGTCCGGCGCCCAGCCCGGCGGGCACCAGCTCGGCCGGGCGCTCGGCCATCCGGGCTCGGACGCGACGTTCCCGGCCTCCACCGGTCCGAGCGCCGCGACGACGCCCGCCGGGCTGCCCGGAGGCACCTTCGGCCAGGGTCCGAGCGGGCAGGGTTCGGGCGGCCACAGCCCCAACCTCCACGGCCCCCACAGCCACAGCCCCGGCTCCCAGGGCCAGGGCGGCCAGAGCGGCCACGGCGGCCAGAACGCGAACGGCGGCGGCCCCAACGGCCAGGGCCAGGGCGGCCACGGCGGCCAGGGCGTCAACGGCCACGGCGGCTACGGCGCCGGCGGCGGGTCCGGCCTGAACGGCCCCTCGGTCCCCCTGATGTCCGCCGCCCCCCGGAAGCTCTCGGGCCGGCGCCGGCGCGAGACCGTCGCGGTGCTGATCTTCGGCGGCGCCCCGATCTTCGAGAGCTCGATCCCGCTCTCCGTCTTCGGCGTCGACCGCCAGGACGCCGGAGTGCCCCGCTACCGCCTGCTGGTCTGCGCCGGCGAGGAGGGGCCGCTGGCCACGACCGGAGGCCTCACCCTCTCCGCTCCGTACGGGCTGGAGGCGCTCGCCCGGGCGGGCACCATCGTCGTCCCGGCCTGGCGCTCGATCTCGCAGCCGCCGCCGGTCGAGGCGATCACCGCCCTGCGCAAGGCCCACCACGAGGGCGCGCGGATCATCGGCCTCTGCACCGGCGCCTTCGTGCTCGCCGCCGCCGGCCTGCTGGACGGCCGCCCCGCGACCACCCACTGGATGTACGCGCCGACCCTGGCCAAGCGCTACCCCCGGGTCCACGTCGACCCGCGGGAGCTCTTCGTCGACGACGGTGACGTGCTGACCTCGGCCGGCACCGCCGCCGGCATCGACCTCTGCCTGCACGTGGTGCGCAGCGACCACGGCGCCGAGGCCGCCAACGCGCTGGCCCGCCGGCTGGTGGTGCCCAGCCGCCGCAGCGGCGGAGGCCAGGCCCAGTACATCGATCAGTCTTTACCGGAGGAGATCGGCAACGACCCGCTCGCCGAGGTGGTCACCTGGGCGCTGGAGAACCTCAACCAGCAGTTCGACGTCGAGGTGCTGGCCGCGCGTGCCTACATGAGCCGGCGGACGTTCGACCGCCGGTTCCGCACGCTCACCGGCAGCGCCCCGCTGCAGTGGCTGATCACCCAGCGGGTGCTCCAGGCGCAGCGGCTGCTGGAGACGTCGGAGCTGTCGGTGGACGATGTCGCCCGCCGCTGCGGCTTCCGGTCGCCGGTGGCGCTGCGCGGGCACTTCCGGCGCCAGCTCGGGGTCTCGCCGGCCGCGTACCGGACCAGCTACCGGGCTCGTCGCCCCGGCTCGGCCTCGCCGACGCCGGCGCCGCTGCACGCCGGTGACCTCCGGCTGGCCGGTGCCGTGCCGGCGTCGGCCGCGGCCCATGCCGCGGCGGCCCTGGCGGCCGCCGCCACGGCGGCGGGCGGGGTGGTCCCCGGCCAGCACGGGCCGGCACCCGCACTGCCGTACCCCTCCGGCGGCCCGGGCCAGCACGGCCAGCCGTCCGGGCAGGGGGTGCACGCTCGTGCCGCCCAGCCCTACCCGCATCCGCAGGCGGCCCACCAGCCGCACTCCGGCCAGCCGGGGACGGGGCGGGGCCCGGCGCGGCCGCCCCTGGTCCCGCCGCAGGCCGGTCCCGGGGCGGGCCGGCCGCCGCGCACGGCGGAGCACGCCGCGGCGGAGGACGGTCAGCCGCAGCCCGGGGCCCGCGGTCAGGGGCAGGGGCACCGCAGCGCGGCCGAGCGACCGTCGGAGGACGGCTCCGGCGGCCGGGGGCACGGTGCGGCCACCGGCCGGGCGTCGGCGTCGGCCGCGCCGGCGACGCCGGAGGGTCGGGCCCGCCAGGCCCGCGGCCCCCAGGTCCGACCGCAGGGCGGCCGGGCCGCGAGCCCGGACGGGGCCCGTGAGCCGCGTGACCCCCGTCCCGCCCGGGACGGTCACCAGGCGCACCCGGTCCACCCCGCCCACCAGGCCGGTACGGCCCGGGAGGCGCACGAGCCGGACGGCCACGGTCAGGACGCGCACGGCTCCGAGTCCTGCGCCCCGGCACCCCGCTCGGCTCCTTCGGTGCCCGTGGCGCGTGATCGCGCCGTAGGGTGAGTGGCGTGAATGACCGTTTGGTATGGATCGACTGTGAAATGACAGGCCTCGACCTCGACCGGGACGCCCTGGTCGAGGTCGCGGCGCTGGTGACGGACTCCGAGCTGAACGTCCTCGGCGAGGGCGTCGACGTCATCATCCGCCCGCCCGCCGAGGCCCTGGCGAACATGCCCGAGGTGGTACGCACCATGCACACCTCCTCCGGGCTGCTCGACGAGCTGGAGCGGGGCGTCACGCTCGCCGAGGCCGAGGCACTCGTCCTCGCCTATGTGCGCGAGCACGCGCCGGAGGCCGGGCGGACGCCGCTGTGCGGGAACTCCGTGGCGACCGACCGCGGCTTCCTGTCCCGGGACATGCCGGCTCTGGAGGGGCACCTGCACTACCGGATCGTCGACGTCTCCTCGATCAAGGAGCTGGCCCGCCGCTGGTACCCGAGGGCGTACTACAACAGCCCGCAGAAGGGCGGCAACCACCGGGCGCTCGCGGACATCCGCGAGAGCATCGACGAACTGCGGTACTACCGCGAGGCGGTGTTCGTCCCCCAGCCCGGCCCGGACACCGACACCGCGCGCGCGATCGCCGAGAAGTACCACGCCCCGACGGACTGACCCGTCCGCACCTCCCGGGCCGGACGCGAAGGCCGCCGCCCGCCCCGGGAGGGGTCCGCACCGGGCTGATGGAAAGGCCCGCACCGGGCTGATGGAAACCCTGGCGCGAGCACCCTTCCGGATCCTGTATTGTTCTTCCTGTCGGAACGGGAACGCGAAGAGCGGGAACGAGCCGGACAGATGGTGGGTGTAGCTCAGTTGGTAGAGCACCTGGTTGTGGTCCAGGTGGCCGCGGGTTCAAGTCCCGTCACTCACCCCAGAGCCTGAGGGGCCGATCTCTTCAAGAGATCGGCCCCTCAGGCGTTTTCGCGTTCCCGCGGCCTCCCGCCTCCCCCCGACTCCCGTGGTTTCCCTCCCGGGAGGTCTGCCGCCAGAAGCTACCGACTAGTAACATTGCTGCCATGACCACACCTTCGATCGGCCAGCTCCTCGACTCGACCGTGCCGATGGCACGCACCCTCAAGCTGGAGTACCTGGAGACGACGCCGGAGCGTGCCGTCCTCCGGCTGCCGGACCAGCCCGAGTACCACAACCACGTCGGCGGCCCGCACGCCGGCGCGATGTTCACCCTCGCCGAGTCGGCGAGCGGCTGCATCGTGCTGGGCGCCTTCGGTGACCAGCTCTCGCGGGCCGTGCCGCTCGCGGTGAGCGCCGAGATCTCCTACAAGAAGCTGGCCATGGGCACGGTCACCGCCACCGCGGTGCTGGGCCGTCCGGCCGCGGACATCGTCGCCGAGCTCGACAAGGGCGAGCGGCCGGAGTTCCCCGTCACCGTCGAGATCACCCGTGCCGACGGCGCCGTGACCGGCATCATGACCGTCATCTGGACGCTGCGCCCCAACTCCTGATCCCCGCAGGAGCCCTGGCCCGGTCACCGGGTCCGCCGGCGGGACCGGCGAGCCGATGACACCTGGTCCGCGTGATGACTGTCCGTGACGACGCCCGTGACCTCACGGCCCGTTCGCTCGTTCTCAACTCACGTGCGAGCCAATCACGCGACCAAGGCCCCGGAACCCGTCCGACGCGCCGTCGGTGCCGCCCGGCGCCCCGGCGGCCGGTGGCTGCCCCGCCCGCGTGTCGTCGCCGCGGGCGGGGCGCTCCTCGCACAGCTCTGGGGCCTGGGAGCGGCCGGCGCCTACGCGGCGGCGGCCGGGCCGCTGCCGGAACCCGTCAGCCGCACCGTCGGCCGGACGCTGGACGGCGGCCCGGTCCTCGACGGGGGGTCAGCCGGGCACCCCGTGGACGCGGCCGGTCAGGGTGCGGCGTCGCACTCCCCCGGTCCGGTGCCGACCGGGCAGGCAGCCGCCCGCCGGCCCTCCGCCGATCTGGCACCCGCCGATCTGGCACCCGCCGGACAGTCGGGCTCGGGCCGGGCGGCCCCCGGCCGGACGCCGCCCGGGCTGGCCGCGTCGCCCGGCGTCCTCGGCCGGCTCGCCGAACCGGCCACCGCGGCCGTGCCCGTGCCTGCTCTCAGCGCCGCAGCCGCACCCGTCACCGGCCTGCTCCAGGACCGGATCAGAGCGGGCGACCTGCCGCTGCCCGGTCAGCGGGCCTCCGTCCCGGACGCCTTCGCGATCGCCTCCGGACTGCTCGCCGCCGCGCCGGTCCAGACCCGCTCCGCCGAGACCCGCGCCTCCCGGGACGCCGACACCGGCGAGCCGGCCGCCGAACCCGGTCGGACGGGGGGCGGCGGCGCTCCGGCCGGGCCGTCCGCCCCGACGGCCACCGGGTCGCACGGCTCCGCCGCTCCGCTGCCCGACCACGAGGCCGCCGACCGTCGGGCGCAGGCGGCGGGTCACTCCGGGGCAGGCGGCGGCGAGAGCGCCCGGACCGCCGTCGCCGACCGGTCCGCGCCGCACGAGAGCCCGGCCGTGACCGGCACGGCCGCCGAGTTCACCGGGCACGGCCTCTCCGGCACCGGGACAGCCGTCCTGGCGCCCATCGCGGCCGGGTTGCTGCTCACCGGTGCCGCGATGTGCAAGCACCGGGGGCTGCCGCGCGGGCACTGAGCCGGCCCTTGCGCGCCCAGGCGCTGAGATGTGCAGGCGTCCAGGACCTGCGTTCAGGCTCCCGCCGACCGCCCGGAGACGGGCGGGCGGGAGACGGGCGGGACGAGAGCCGGGCGGCGCAGGCCGGGCGCGCCCCGACGTCTACCGGAAGACCTCCGGCGGCGGGGCCGGGGAGGGGGCGGCGGTGACGTCGGTGGCGGGCGCCGCACCGGCGGCGAAGTCGGCCAGCGCGCGGCCGTGTTCGACCCGGCCGAGGGCGGCGTCCGAGGCGACCTTGCGGCTCAGTTCGGCGATCGGGAGGGACGTGTGCGCGGCTGCCAGGATCAGGTTCCCGAACCGCTTCCCGCGCAGCACGGCGGGGTCCGCGACCAGGCAGAGCTCCGGGAAGACCGCACCGAGGGTGGCGATCTGCGAGCGGGCGAAGGACAGGGCCGACCCGTCGGCGATGTTCACGGCGTACCAGCCGCCCGGGACGAGCGCGCGGGCGGCCAGTGCGGTGAACTCGACGGTGGTGCAGTGGGCCGGGACGCGGGCGCCGGAGAAGACGTCGGCGATCACCAGATCGACGGTGCCCTCGGGGGTCCGCTCCAGGACGCTGCGGGCGTCCGCGCCGCGGACCTTGATCTGCCAGCCGCGTTCCAGCGGGAGTTCGGTCCGGACGAACTCGGTGAGCGCGGTGTCGATCTCGGCGACCTGCTGGCGGGAGCGCGGACGGGTGGCCGCCACGTAGCGGGCCAGGGTGAGGGCGCCGCCACCGAGGTGCAGGACGGTGACCGGCCGGCCGGGCGGGGCGACCAGGTCGATCAGGTGGCCGAGCCGGCGCTGGTACTCGAAGCCCAGGTGGGTCGGGTCGGCGAGGTCGACCATCGACTGCGGGGCGCCGTCGATCAGCAGCGACCAGGCGGCGGAACGGTCGCGGTCCGGGCGGAGTTCGGCCAGCCCGGAGTCGACGGGACGGGCGAGCGCCCCCTGGGCGTGCGTGCGGCCGCCGGGGCCGGTGACCGCCGGCTGCGGCTCCGCCGACGTACGGCCCTTGTCGGTACGGCCCTTGTCCGTGCCGCGGCCGGCCCTGCTGCTTCGTCCCATACCGGCCATTATCGCCGTCGTGCCGAAGGTCTCCGCAGCTCAGCGAGGGACCGGCGGAAGGAGGAGAGGGGGTGGCCGGTCCGGAAGCGGTCCGGGTGGCCCCGCCCGACGACGGGCACGACGTGTCTCCGCGGCCCGGGCAGCATGGGCGGCACCGTTCGATACGGGCCTTCCGGGCGGGCCTCGGAACGGGTCTCAGAACGGTCCGAGGCCGCCGGCGGTCAGGGTGCAGGCGGCCTCGCAGAGCGCCGAACGCAGGACCCAGGGGTCGGTGGGACGGGCGGCGAAGTCCGCTCCGACCGGTGGCATCACCCAGCGCGGATCGGTGGCGGGCAGGAGCAGGGCGCCGGCGGTACACGAGCTGCCGGGCAGGTGCCACGTCTCGCAGGTGCCGGCCGGGACGAAGAAGGAGACCGTGCTGCCGTTGCGGCTCTGCAGCGCCGCACCGCAGGCCCGGCGCAGCCGCAGGATGTCGACCGTCTCCAGGCCGTGCCGCAGCGCCACCGTGACGGTGTCGCAGCCGGTGACCACCACACCGCCCTCCGCGCCGAGCCGGCGGGCCGGCCCGCTGCCGCCGCCGCACGGGGCCCGGCCGCCCTCCAGGGGCCCGCGGCCCGGGCCGCGGTCGTCGGCCGCCTCGGGCAGCAGGGCGGGGGCGGCGGCCGCCAGCACCCCTCCGGCGACCAGGCGGTGGTACTGCGGTACTCCGATGGCCATCACGGGCTCTCCTGTCACCTCGTCCGATCGGAAGTGCCGCTGCTCCGGGGCGGGGGCCGCCACTGCGGGCGGTGGGCCTGGGCGACGACCGGGGCTTCCACGTAACAGGACAACGCCGGGGACACGGTCGAGGCCACGGGGCGCCTTACAGCAAGGCATGGCATTTCATGGCAGATCCAGGCAACAGCGCCCGGTTTGACCGCAATTGACAGCACATCATCCACAAACGCGCTGTGTCCAGTCGGTGACTCCGGGTACTGTCGGTGGCGAGCCCGGGCCCATCCAGCCCCACCGGGGCCCACCGGTGGCCGACCCCACCGGGCCACCCGCGGCCGAGCGGAGTCCACGCGACCGAGCGGGCCCCGGTCGGCCGACCGGCCGCACGGCACCACCGGGCCGAACCACCGTACCCAGGACCGACACCCTCCGGAACCGCCCCACTTCGCACCAGCACCCCGCACGACCACGGAGCGCACCATGGCAGCCACCCCACCGGCCGAGCCGAACCGCCCGTCACCCAACACCGTGATGCGCGCACTGCGCGGCGACCGTTCGCCGGGCGAGTTCGCGATGGCCGTACGACGGGCCGCCCGCGAGATCGGCGAGCACGTCTCCTGCGACGCCCGCTACGTAGGGCGGGTCGAGGCGGGCGAGATCCGCTGCCCCAACTACGCCTACGAGCGGGTCTTCCGGCACATGTGGCCGGACCGCTCGCTGGCCGACCTCGGCTTCGCCCCCCGCACCGCCGTCCGCCGCCGCTCGGCGGACGGCGGTGCGGGCTCCGCACCACCCCGGCTCCACCCGCAGTTCCCGCCCCTGCCCGCCCCGCGCTCGCCGCACTCCATCCAACTCCCGTACGCTGCCTCGCCGTACGCGGAACCACCCCCACCGGACGGACCTGCGTCGCCGAGGTCCCCGGCGTCACTCCGGGGTCCCGATGGACCGCACCATTTCGACGAGGAGAACGACGACGTGCGTCGCCGTACGTTCCTGGCCGGCGGCCCGGCCGCGCTGGCCACCGTGATCGGCATCGACCGGCCGGCCTGGGCCGCCGACCGCGCCGCCCCGGGCACACCCGGGGCCGAGGAGACCGCCCGACTCGGCGCCGCCCCGGGCCTGTTCGACCCCGAACGGGGCACCGGCTTCGTCCCGGGCCGCCCCGGGCCGGTGCCTCCGCCCCGCCGGATCGGCGCCGCGGAGGTGCTCGACGTCGAGCAGGCCGTCCGGGACATCCGGCTGGCCGACGACGTGTACGGCGCCGACGCCCTGTTCGAGTTGGCCGGGCAGTCGCTGCGCACCGCCTACGTGCTGCTCAACGAGGGCGAGTACAGCGCCGAGACGGAGCGAAGACTTCAGGCCGGTGCCGGCGAACTCGCGATCTCGGTGGGCTGGCTGGCGCACGACTCGAACCGCTTGGCGGACGCCCGGTCGCTCTACGCCGAGGCGCTCGCCACCGCCCGGATGGCGGGCGACTCCGCCCTGGAGGCGCACGTGTTCTGCAACAGCGCCTTCCTCGCCCGGGACGCCGGACGCCCCCGCGAGGCGCTCCGCGCCGCCCAGGCCGGGCAGGCCGCCGCCCGGCAGCTGGACTCCGACCGGCTGCTCTCCCTGCTGGCCATGCGCGAGGCCGGCGGCTGGGCGCTGCTGCAGGACCGGGCCGCCTGCGAACGGGCGCTCGGCCGGGCGTACACGCTGTTCGACCGCGGCCCCTCCGAGGCCGACCCCGAGTGGATGTCCTTCTTCGGCGAGGCCGAGATCGCCGGGCTGCAGTCCCAGTGCTGGTCCGCGCTCGGCGACTGGGACCGGGCCAGCGAACAGGCGGGGCTGGCCATAGCCCTCCAGGAGCCGCACTTCGTGCGCAACCGCGTGCTGTACACCGCCGAGCTGGCGCACGACCGCCTCGGCCAGGGGGACGTGGCCGGCGCCGCCGGCCACGGCACGGCCGCCGTGGCCCTGTTCGGCGAGGTCCGCTCGGCCCGGATCCGCAGCATGCTGGCGGACACCGCCGAGCGGCTGCGCCCGCACCGGACGGTGCCGGAGGTCGGCCGGTTCCTGACCGACTACGACCTCGCGGCGGCCGCCTGAGCGGGCCGGGGCCGGCGATCGCCGGTACCGCGGCCGCGCCCCGCCCCTGACCGACCGTCGGACGCGGAGCGCGGCGGCCGGTCAGTGCTGCAGGCCCTCCAGGTGGCTGAGGTCGTTCCAGACCTCGACCGCCGGTGCGCCGTACTCCCAGGACAGCACGCAGAGCGCCGCCGTCCCGAGCTTGAAGCGCTGGGCGTACTCGGGCGGCAGCCCGAGCCAGCGGGCGGTCAGGATGCGCAGCAGGTGGCCGTGCGCGAAGAGCACCACGTCGCGGTCGGCGCCGTGCATGACCGTGGTCGCCTCGTCCGGCACGCCGTGCTCGTCGTTGAGGCCGGCGAGGAAGCCGTCCACCCGGGCGGCGACCTCGGACAGCTTCTCGCCGCCGGGCACGCCGTCCCGCCAGATCAGCCAGCCGGGGTGGTCGGTGGCGCGGATGTCCGGGCCGGTCCGGCCCTCGTACTGGCCGTAGTCCCACTCCAGCAGCTCCGGCTGGTCCACGGCACGCTCGCCGAAGCCCGCCAGGGCGCAGGTCTCCTTGGCGCGGCCGAGCGGGCTGGTGTAGACGAGGGCGTCCGGCAGGCCGTTCCAGGGGGCCTCGGCCAGGCGGGCGCCGAGCGCCCGGGCCATCGCGCGGCCCTCCTCGGTCAGCGGGATGTCGGTCCGGCCGGTGTGGCGGCCGGTGGCCGACCACTCGGTCTCGCCGTGGCGGACCAGGACGATTCGGGCGGGCATGAGTGGCTCCTCGCAGCGGGGCGGTGGCAACGGTCGGTCTCACCATTGAGCACCGGCACTCCATGATCCCTCACCTGCGGACCTCCTACGAGCCCGGGCGCCGCCGCAGCGCGTCGGCCCCCGGGTGGGCGGCGACCGGCACACCCGCCCGCCCGCCGCCCGGAATCGGCGCGGATGGCCGCGGATGGCCGGACCGGACCGGATTGTCGGACCCGGGTGCGACACTGGGCCGCACCATGAACGTCTCGACGAACGTCCCGTCCCACGGGCACTTTGAGCCGCTCGCCCAGCGGCTCGCCGACCTGCGCGGTCCCGCACCGCAGCGCAGCCTGAACGCCCGCGCGCTCGCCGCGCTCGCCGCCAATCCGGGCTGTCACCGCCGCGCCGTGCTCGACGCCGCCGGGGTCGACAAGTCGGCGCTGGCCGCCCGGCTCGGCCGGCCCGCCCCGTTCGGCCAGTCCCCGTTCGCCCTCGCCCGCGGCGTGATCTTCGAGTCACGGCTGAAGGAGGACGACTACACGGCGCTGCTGGAGCCGCTGCGCCGCCACCTCGGCCTGCCGGCCGACGGCGGCGCCCCGCTCGCCGTGCCCGATCTGCTGCGCCGCTCCGGCCCCGCGGTCCGGGCCGAGCGGACGACCGCCGCACTGGCCGAGGCCGCCGCCGATCCGCAGGCCTGGACGCTGCTGGACCACCCGCTGCTGCGGCTCACCGTGGCCGGCAGCACCGCCTACCTGGAGCCGGACGCGGTCGTGGTGCACGGCGGGCGGTGCACCGTGATCGAGATCAAGTCCTTCCCGGTGCTGGACGGCAGTGCGGACCCGGCCAAGGTCGGTGCCGCCGCCCGCCAGGCCGCCGTCTACGTCCTGGCGCTCCAGGAGACGGCCGCCGCGCTGGCCGGCCGGGAGCCGGACCGCAACCCGTACGTGGAGCAGCGGCTGCCGGGCAGCCCCCGGCTGAGCGTGCTGCTGGTCTGCCCGAAGGACTTCAGCAACCGGCCGACCGCGGTGACCGTGGACGTCCGGCGCGAGCTGGCCACCACCCGCCGCCAGCTCAGCCGGATGACCGGCATCGGCCGGCTGCTGGACGCGCTGCCGCCGGGAGCCGGCTTCGACCTCGCGTCGGATCCGACGGGGGCCCCCGCCCGCTCGGCCGAGCAGCTGGCGGAGTCGGTCGAGGCGGTGCCGGCCGCGTACAGCCCGGACTGCCTCTCCACCTGCGAGCTGGGCTTCCACTGCCGTGCCCGGGCCCGCTGCGAGGACCGGGTCGAGCAGCTCGGCCGGGGCGTGCGCGGTGAGTTGGGCAGTATCCGGACCGTCACCGAGGCACTGGCCGCCGCCGAGGAGACCGGCCCCCGCCCCGAGGCCGCCCACCCCGAAACCACGGCCGCCGACGCCAGCCCCGCCGACGCCGGCCACGACGACAACCACGAGGACGACAGCGGCGACGGCAACGACGAGGCCGCTGCCCGGCTCGCGTACGCCGCCGCGCTGCGCGCCGAGGCGCTGGGCCGGCCGCTCGCCGAGCCGCCGGCGGAGGCGTTCGCCGGGGCCGGAGCCGCCCGATGAGCCTGCTCGGCACCCTCGCCCGGCTGGAGGCCGTCCGCAGCGGCCGGGCCGAGCCGCTGGCCACCGTCCGCCACCGGCACCTCGCCGAACGCCCGATGGTGGTCGTCCCGCTGACCGCCGCCGGCGAGGCGGGCGCGCCGCTGGCCGTGCTGCTGGGCACCGACCGCTCGGCGCCCCGGCTGCACATCGTCCCGCAGCCGCTCAACCGCACCCTGCGCTTCGACTTCCTGGCCGAACTGGCCGCCGACCTGCTGCCCTACCTGGAGTCCTTCGCCGACGAGGTGGAGCAGGTCGAGGGTTCCGAGAAGGATCCGGAGACCGGCGAGAAGACGCAGGTCTTCCGGGAGCTGTGCACCGACGCGCCGCAGCTGATCGTGCCCAACGCCGCGGGCGTGCACCACCTCGCCCTGCTCGGCCGCTCCACCCGCTTCCGCCGCACCGTGGAGGACGACGAGCCGGGCCCCTACCCGGCGCCGGCCCGGGTGCCGCTGCTCGGCCGCTGGCTGACCCACCTCACCGACCGGGCCCAGGTGCCCGGCTCCAGCCTGCTGCTGGCGATGACCGGCCTGCTCTCCCGGCACTGGGCGACCGGCCAGAGCCACCTGGAGGACCAGCACCTCGCCGCCCGGCTGGCCTGGCACGCGCCGCCGGCCGGCCTGACCGGGGCCGAGGCCGCCGAGCTGGCCGAGTCCGCGCGGGACGGGGCCGGCCAGTTGCTCCACCCGCCCGCCGGCCCGGCCACCGACCCGCGCTTCGACGAACTGGTGCTGGGCCCGGCCATCGCCCGCTACGACGCCGCCGCGGCCGCCCTGGCGCACGCCGCCCAGGAGCCCGGCGGCACCGACGCGGAGCAGGCCCGGGCCGCCGTCCGGACGGCTGTCGAGCAGCTGCGCGCGGTGCTCTCCCGGGTGCTGCTGCCCACCTGGCACGACGTGTGGCACGGCCTGGACCTGCTCCGCGAGCTGCCGCCGGCCGGGCACCTGGCGGAGCGCTGGACGGGCGACCGCTGGTCCTACACCGGCCACCGGGACCGGCTGGCGGCCGGCGAGCCGCCGCAGCCCCGGCAGGACGACGCCGTGACGGCCGCCCGGAAGCTGGCGCAGCGCGAGCGCGAGCAGGCCCGGCTGGACGTCCAGGAGGCCCTGGACGACCCGCTGGCGATGGCCGAGCACCGGCTGGCCGGCGAGGCCTTCGCGGGTGTGGTCACCGAGGTGGTCCCGGACTACGACACCTCGGGGCGCTCGCCCAAGCCGCGTCCGCTGGTGACCGTCCGGACCGCCGACCGCCCGCACGCGGACCTCGGCCGGGAGGCGCACCGGGTCCGGGCCTCCCCCCTCGCGGACTCCGGTGCCGCGCCGAGCCCGCAGAAGGCGGTGATCACCGCGGTCGACCCGGTGGCGGGCACCATCACCCTGCGGGTGCTGTCCGGCATGGGGCGCCGGAAGGAGCCGGAGCCGGGCAGCCTGCCCGAGCCCGGCGAGCGGATCACCTTCACCCTGTTCGAACTGACCGTCCGCCAGTCCGCGCCGCTGCCCGAGCCGGACGACACGCCGTGGACGCACGGCGGCCCGCCCGGCGCCGCCGCCACCCCCGGGCCGGCCGCCGCCGGCGCCGCAGCCGCCACCGCCGTCGAGGAGTGGGAGTGACCCGGCCGATGAACAGCGAGCAGGCCCCCGGGGCGGCCGCCGACGCCGCGGTGGCCAGGATCCTGGAGGCCACCGTCCGCCCGGCCGTCGGCGCCCCGCGCGGTGTGGTGGTCGACTCCCCGCCCGGCGCCGGGAAGTCCACCCTGGTGGTGCGGGCCGCCCGGGAGCTGGTCGAGGCCGGTGAGCGCCTCATGATCGTCGCGCAGACCAACGGACAGGTGGACGACCTGGTCGACCGACTGGCCGAGAAGGCGCCCGGGCTGACGATCGGCCGGCTGCACGCGGCGGACTCCCGGCCCGGCCCCGAGGTGCTGCGGCACCCCAACGTCACGCCCTCCGACAAGGTGGCGGAGCTGGCCGAGCACGACGTGGTGGTCTCGACGGCCGCCAAGTGGCAGTGGGTGAGGACCGAGGCGCCGTGGCGGCACGCGATCGTCGACGAGGCGTACCAGATGCGCTCGGACGCCCTGCTCGCGGTGGCCCGGCTGTTCGAGCGGGCCCTGTTCGTGGGGGACCCGGGCCAGCTGGACCCGTTCACGGTGGTCGGCACCGAGCAGTGGGCGGGGCTGTCGTACGACCCGTCGAGCAGCGCCGTGGTCACGCTGCTCGCGCACAACCCGCAGATCGAGCCGCACCGGCTGCCGGTCTCCTGGCGGCTGCCGGCCAGCGCGGCGCCGCTGATCTCCGACGCGTTCTACCCGTACACGCCGTTCCGGTCCGGCACCGGGCCCGGCGACCGGCTGCTCACCGCCTCGGTGCGGCCGGACGGCTCCGCGCTGGACGCGGCGATCGACCGGGCGGCCGAGCACGGGTGGGCGCTGCTGGAGCTGCCCGCCCGGCACACCGTCCGGACCGATCCGCAGGCGGTGGCCGCCGTGGCGGCGACCGTCCGCCGGCTGCTGGAGCGCGGTCTGACGGCCCACTCCGAGCAGGGCGCCGTCCCGCTCGCCCCCGGCCGGATCGCGGTCGGCACGGCCCACCGGGACCAGGCGGCGGCCGTCCGGGCGGCGCTGGTCAAGGCCGGTGTCCCGGTCGACCCGACGACCGGCCCGGCCGTCACGGTGGACACCGCCAACCGGCTGCAGGGCCGGGAGTACGACGTCACGGTGGTGCTGCACCCGCTCTCCGGGCGGCCGGACGCGACCGCCTTCCACCTGGAGACGGGCCGGCTCTGCGTGCTCGCCTCCCGGCACCGGCACGCGTGCATCGTGGTGGCCCGGGCCGGCATCGCCGAGCTGCTGGACGAGCACCCGGCCACCGAACCCGTCCAGCTGGGCGTCTCGGTCAAGTTCCCCGACGGCTGGGAGGCCAACCACCAGGTGCTGCAGCACCTCGCCGGGCACCGGGTACGGCTGGCGCGCTGAGCGGGCCGGCCGCGGGCGGTGGCCGGCTCCCGCAGGTCGGCGGCGCCTCCCGCCGGGTGCACGCCCCCGGCGCGCCGGGAGGGAATAGCGCCCGGACTCGCACCGTTCCGTTACCGGCAGTCGCCGCGAGACAATGGACGGCGGCCAGGACCGGGCGGCGTCCTCCCCGGCCGCCGCCGTCCGCCCCCACCGAGCCCCCGGAGGTGTCCGTCCATGCCCGACTCCCACGCCCAGGCGTCCGACCCGAGCCGTTCGACCGTGCCGGCCGGTCCGGGCGCAGGCGCCGGTGAAGCGCCCGCCCGCCGCCGGCGCCCGGTCCAGCTGCTGTTCGAGCCGAACCTCGCCGAGCCGGAGCCGGAGCGGTTCTTCGACCTGGAGTCGATAGAGGACCCGGCCGAGCTGCTGCGCCGTTCCACCGAGCTGGCGCTGGCCTTCCGCGCGGCCGCCGAGCGGGCCACCGACTTCCAGGCCGTCGCCGCCGCGCAGCTCGCGGACACCCGCCGGTTCGACGCGCTCTCCGAGGCCGAGATCGCCGAGCGGGCGGACTGGACGCCGGACTACGCGACCAAGATGATCGAGTACGGCCGCGGCCTGCTCCAGCCCCGCCGCCACGAGGGCTGACCCCTCCCGGGGGCCGGACCGCGATCGGGGCGGGACCGCGATCGGGGCGGGACCGCGATCGGGGCGGCAACCTCGCCAGTGGCATATGCGGCGCGGCAGGGTACGCCGCTCCCCGCCGTGCTGTCCGGCGAACCACGCTTTCCCTCCCGGACACCCGGCGGACACCCCACTCTGCTGTCCGTGGACATCTGGACCTATCAGTCGGTGGAGTACGTCACGGTGGCCGGGGAGGCCTGGCTCGCCTCCGCCAGCGAGTACCCCCGCAGCATGCGCGCCCTCTGGGAGTCGCGCCCGTGGGCGCCCTCGGTGCTGCCCTGCGGCCGCGCCTTCGACGTGATCAGCATGCCGTCCCTGTTCGGCCGACGGGTGCTGGACGAGCTGTGGACCTCCGGCCCCGGCTGCGGCCCGGTCGCCGTGTACCGGGGGCGCACGCTGCTGTTCGTCCGGCCCGGGGCGGCGGCCCGGCTGCGGCGGCTGCTCGCCTGGGAGGAGTGGGCCCGGGACGTCCCGCCGCTGCTCTGCCACGGCCGCGGCGACGCGGTGACCGTCCCGCCGGTGCAGCGGATGCTGCACAGCCCGGACTCGCCCGGTCTGGGTGCCGGGCGGTGGATCGTCGCCCCGGAGGCCAGGGAGCCGTGGCTGCCGGGCGCCTCGGTGGTGCTCTGGGCCTGCGTCCGGGCGGCCCGGGAGTCGGCCGAGCGGGCCGGTTCGACGGCCCTGCCGGTGGGCTGAGCCCGGCCTCGCGGGTGGGCTCAGCCCGGTCGGCCGGTGGGTTGAGCCCGGCACTGCCGGTGGGCCGAGCGCGGCCGCCCCCGGCCCCGGGTATTCGATTTTGGCCGGGCCGCGCGCCGCTGCTAAAGTCTTCTCTGTCAGCAGGCGCCGCTAGCTCAGTTGGTTAGAGCAGCTGACTCTTAATCAGCGGGTCCGGGGTTCGAGTCCCTGGCGGCGCACAGACAGCCGGAAGGCCCCTTGCGAGAGCGAGGGGCCTTCCGGCGTTTTCCGGTCCCTGGGGCAGGTACGGGGTGCCGGACGGGTCGATCCCGCCCGGCACCCCGCGGGCTCAGCGGCCGCGCAGCGAGCGGTAGCGCGCGACCAGCTCCGCGGTGGAGCTGTCCAGCGCGTCGGCGCCCTCACCGGTCAGCAGCACCGGCTCGATCCGCTTGGCGAGCACCTTGCCGAGCTCGACGCCCCACTGGTCGAAGGAGTCGATGTTCCAGATCGCGCCCTGGACGAACACCTTGTGCTCGTACAGCGCGACCAGCTGGCCGAGCACCGACGGGGTCAGCTCCCCGGCCAGGATGGTGGTGGTCGGGTGGTTGCCCTTGAAGGTCTTGTGCGGGACCAGCTCGGCCGGCACGCCCTCGGCCGCGACCTCCTCCGGCGTCTTGCCGAAGGCCAGCGCCTGGGTCTGGGCGAAGAAGTTGGCGAGCAGCAGGTCGTGCTGGGCGACCAGGCCGTCGGGCAGGTCGGCGACCGGCCGGGCGAAGCCGATGAAGTCGGCCGGGATGACCTTGGTGCCCTGGTGCAGCAGCTGGTAGTAGGCGTGCTGGCCGTTGGTGCCGGGCGTGCCCCAGACCACCGGGCCGGTCTGCCAGCTCACCGGGTTGCCCTCGCGGTCCACCGACTTGCCGTTGGACTCCATGTCCAGCTGCTGGAGGTAGGCGGTGAACTTCGACAGGTAGTGCGAGTACGGCAGCACCGCGTGCGCCTGGGCGTCGAAGAAGGCCCCGTACCAGACGCCGAGCAGGCCGAGCAGCAGCGGGACGTTCTCCTCGGCGGGAGCGGTGCGGAAGTGCTCGTCGACCAGGTGGAAGCCGTCCAGCATCTCGCGGAAGGCGTCCGGGCCGATGGCGATCATCAGCGAGAGGCCGATCGCCGAGTCGTAGGAGTAGCGGCCGCCCACCCAGTCCCAGAACTCGAACATGTTGGCGGTGTCGATGCCGAAGTCCGCGACGCCCTCGGCGTTGGTGGAGAGGGCGACGAAGTGCTTCGCCACCGCCTCGGTGCCGGCGTCCAGGCCCGCGAGCAGCCAGCCGCGGGCGGAGACCGCGTTGGTGATGGTCTCGATGGTGGTGAAGGTCTTGGAGGCGACGATGAAGAGCGTCTCCGCCGGGTCGAGGTCGCGGACGGCCTCGTGCAGGTCGGCGCCGTCCACGTTGGAGACGAAGCGGACGTCGAGGTCGCGGTCGGCGAAGGAGCGCAGCGCCTCGTAGGCCATCGCGGGGCCGAGGTCGGAGCCGCCGATGCCGATGTTGACGACCGTGCGGATCCGCTTGCCGGTGTGGCCGCGCCAGTCGCCGGCGCGGACCTGCTCGGCGAAGGCCGCCATCTTGTCGAGGACGGCGTGCACGGCCGGCACCACGTTCTCGCCGTCCACCTCGACGACGGCGCCGCGCGGGGCGCGCAGCGCGGTGTGCAGGACGGCGCGGTGCTCGGTGTTGTTGATCTTCTCGCCGCGGAACATCGCGTCCCGCAGCCGGGCGACGCCGGTGGCCTCGGCGAGCTCGCGCAGCAGGGTCAGCGTCTCGTCCGTGACCAGCTGCTTGGCGTAGTCCACGTGCAGGTCGCCGACCTGGAGGGTGTAGCGGCGGCCGCGCTCCGGGTCGGCGGCGAACAGCTCGCGCAGGTGCGTCTCGCCCAGCTCCGCGCGGTGCTTGCCGAGGGCGGCCCACTGCGGGGTGCGGTCCAGGGGGGTGCGGGAGTCGGCACGGGTCTCCGACATCGGTGGCTCCTCGTTTCATCTGGGTGCAGATACCGGCAGGGCCAGGCGGGAGGGTTTTCGCGAGGTCGTGCGGGTACTGATGGTGCGCCGACTCCGTTGACGGCCTGCCCGGGGCCAGCCTATGCAACGTCGGGACCACCTGCGCACATTCCGTTCGGGGACGCTCCGTGGCCCGGCGGCCCACCGGCCCGGCGGGCCGCCGCCGGGGTGCCCCCGGGCCGCCTGCGCGGGCGCCGCCGGCGCCCCCGGACGGCGCGTCACTTCCGTTCGGAGCGGAGGTCGAGCCCGCGCAGCACCCGGTCGACCAGCTCCGGGTCGGCGCCGAGCTCGCTGCGGGCGGCCAGCATCTCGCGCCGGGAGGCGGCGATCATCTCCTGCTCGACGCTGTACGCGGCGCGCCACTGGCTCAGCCGCAGCTTGGCCTCGCTGGCCTCCTCCTCGGCGTACTTCTCCGGGCAGAGCCGGGCCAGCCGGTCGTGCTGACGGTCCCGCAGGCGGTCGGCGACCTCGGCGGGCAGCTTGTCCTGCTCCTCCAGTTCGCCGAGCCGTTCGAGCCCGGCCCGGGCGGCCCGCCACCAGAGCTCGCGCACCGCCTGCTCGTGCTTGTCCTGGTCGATGTCCAGGTGCAGCCGCTTGGCCAGCCACGGCAGGGTGAGCCCCTGGACCAGCAGGGTGAAGAGGACGACGCTGAAGGCGATGAAGACCAGCCGGCCGCGTTCGGGGAAGCCCTCGCCGGAGTCGACGGTCAGCGGGACGGCCAGGGCGAGCGCGACGGTGGCCACCCCGCGCATCCCGGACCACCAGAGCACCACGCTCTCCTGCCAGCTGATCGGGGTGTCCTCCTCCACGTCGGCCCGCAGCTTCCGGGAGAGCCAGCCGGCCGGCAGCAGCCAGAGCAGCCGGGTCACGACCACGACGGCGATGACGGCGGCCGCGTCGCCGAGCATGCTCGTCCAGCCGGTGCCGGCCTCCTTCAGGACGGTGGCCAGCTCCAGGCCGATCAGGCCGAAGGCGACCCCGGTGATCAGGATCTCGACGATCTCCCAGAAGGCGTTGCCGACCAGCCGGTAGGAGACGGCGTCGGCCTCCGCGGCGCGTTCCGCCAGGTAGAGCGCGCAGACCACGACGGCGAGCACACCGGAGCCGTGGATCTCCTCGGCCAGGGTGTAGGCGGCGAACGGCACCAGCAGGTTGAGCGCGACCTGCTGGGTGGGGTCCTCCAGGAAGGAGGCGAGCTTGGCGTTGAGCCAGCCGAGGCCGACGCCGATGATGACGGCGAGGACGGCCGAGAGCACGAAGCGCAGCACCGCGTGGCCGGGCGAGAAGTCGCCGCTGACCACCGCGTCGATGGCCAGCGAGTAGATGACGATCGCGGTGACGTCGTTGAACAGGCCCTCGCTCTCCAGGATCGACACCAGCCGGCGCGGCAGGCCGATGCTGCCGGCCACCGCGACGGCGGCGACCGGGTCCGGCGGGGAGACCAGCGCGCCGACCGCGACGGCGGCCGCGACCGGCAGCGCGGGGAGCAGGGCGTGCACGGTGCCGGCGACCGCGGTGGTGGTGACCACCACCAGCGCGACCGCGAGCAGCAGGATGGAACGGATGTTGGCCCGGAAGTAGCGGACCGAGGAACGCCGGGCGACGGCGAAGATCAGCGGCGGCAGGACCAGTGGGAGGATCAGGTCCGGGTCGAGGGTGACGTCCGGGATCTGCGGGACCAGCGCCATGACGATGCCCAGCAGGGTCATCAGCACGGGCTGCGGCACGCCCGTCCGCCGGGCGAGCGGCATGGTCACGACGGAGGCGAGCAGCACCACGAAGAGCAGGGGCAGCTGGCCCACGGGGAGGTTCCTCTCGACGGCGGATCGGTGGCGGGGAGCGGGTGGCGGAGGGTGGCTGGCGGAGAGCGGGTGGCGACGGGCGGGTGGCGGACGACGGGGGCGGCCGGGCGCGACTCGGGCCGCCGTCGAGGATAAATCCGACAATGCGCTCAGTTGACGCAACACGCCGGAGGGCCCTTGACCTCAAGTCCGCTTCACCTTCGATGATCGGGGCGCAGGCAGGACCGAGAGCGCAGACCACGAGGCAGGAGCTCCAGATGAAGGCTGTGACCGTCCCCCGGTTCGGCGGCCCAGAGGTACTGCGGGTGACCGAGGTACCCACCCCCGCCGCCGGACCGGGCGAGGTGCGGGTCCGGGTCTACGCGGCCGGGGTGCAGCCCGCCGACCTCGCCGTCCGGGAGGGCTGGGCGCCGCCGGGCGTGCGGGTCGAGCTGCCGGCCGTCCCGGGCAACGAGTTCGCCGGGGTGGTCGACCAGCTCGGCCCCGACAGCCGGGGCTGGGCGGTCGGCGACCAGGTGCTGGGCTTCCGGCCGCTGAACAGCCACGCCGAGTTCGTCACCGTCGACGGCTCCCAGCTGGTCCCCAAGCCGGCCGGGATGCCGTGGGAGCAGGCGGGCTCGCTGTCCGCCTCCGGGCAGACCGCCCATGTCGCGCTGACCCTGCTGGAGGTCGGCCGGGGCAACACCGTCCTGGTCCACGGCGCCTCCGGCGGAGTCGGCACGGTCGCCGTCCAGCTCGCCCGCGCCTGGGGCGCCACCGTGATCGGCACCGCGAGCGAGCGCAACCACGCCTATCTGCGTGAGCTGGGCGCGATCCCGGTCGGGTACGGGGACGGGCTGGTCGAGCGGGTGCGGGCGGTGGCGCCGCAGGGGGTGGACGCGGCCTTCGACGCGGCCGGGCGCGGCGCCCTGGAGGCCTCCGTGGAGCTGGTCGCCGACCGGGACCGGATCGGCACCATCGTGGACTTCCCGACCGCCGCGCGGCTCGGCCTGCGCATGCTGCGGGGGCCGCGGACGGCGGCCCGGCTGGCCGAGCTGGTCGAACTCTGGGAGGCGGGCGGTCTGCGGCTGGAGATCGCCGACACCTTCCCGCTGGAGCGCGCGGCCGAGGCGCACCGGATGGTCGGCACCGGCCACGTCCGGGGCAAGGTGGTGCTCACCCCGTGATCCCGGCGCGCCCCCGATCCCCGGACGCCGCGCCCCGGCCCCCGATCCCCGGCCCCCGATCCCCGGCGGCGGGCCGGGCGCGGGGCCGTTCGGCCCCCCGATTGTGAGTTTCGGCTGCTGACCAGGTAATGTTCTCCGCGTCAGCAGGCGCCGCTAGCTCAGTTGGTTAGAGCAGCTGACTCTTAATCAGCGGGTCCGGGGTTCGAGTCCCTGGCGGCGCACAGACAGCCGGAAGGCCCCT
>NZ_JBEPAA010000061.1:0-46863 GCF_040298365.1 Kitasatospora sp. NPDC001603 | reverse complement strand
ATCATCCGCCCCGGCCACCCCCCCGGGGCCCCGCACCCCGCCCCCGCGGCCGCCCCCCCGCGGGGCGCGTATAGCTTACCCCGGCGGGGGGGGGCCCCCCCCCCCCCCGCCCCCCCCACCCCCGCCCCCCCTGCCCCGTGCTGCCGGAAGGAGAACACCCGCCGGTATCCCTGCGCGCAGGCCCCCGCCAGCGGCAGTCCCCTCGCCACGCCCCCCGGCACCGGAGAGGAAACGCCCGGCCCGCCCACGAGTCACGTCAACACCACGACCAGGAGCTGACATCAACACCCCGCAGACCTCCACCGCACTCACGGCCGCCGAAACGGCGGTGCTGGACTTCCTGCACGCGCTCGTCGCCGCCCAACCCGTCTACCACGCCACTCGGACCTGGACCCACCGAACGGTTCAGGCGCTGCTGCTCGCAGAAGGCCGCTGGTTCACCCCTACCGGGCTCCCCTCCCAGATCACCCCCCTGCCCGAAGGGAAATGCTTCGCCAACGCGGTACTCACCGAGCGTACCCACCCCGGCCTGCTGTACGCCGAGGGGTTCGCCATGCCCGCATCCGTGCCGGTTCCCGTCGCCCACGCCTGGTGCGTCACCCCGGACGGCCACGTGGTCGATCCGACCTGGACCGACTTCGCCGGGGTCGCCTACATCGGCCTGCCCATCGCCGACACCCGGCTACGCCCCGATCCGCTGCGCCCCAACGGAGTTCTGGAACGGCCCGAGACCCTCCACCCTCTGTTGCGCGACGGTGTTCCACCTGGCACCGCGGCCTCCATCGGCCGCCCGTGCCCGCCCAAGGAGTCGGCGCCGTAGCGGAAAGCAGCTTCGACGCCCAGACCCCGGCCCCCGCGATGCGCCCCGTTGCCCCTGGCACGAGTCGCCGGTGTTCGCCTCGGGAGCCGAGGCGGGCGACCACGGCCGCGTGAGATTGACCAGCCCAGTCCTTCGGCCCGCGCTCTGGTGGGCAAGACCAGACGCACGCACGCGGCGGGACGTGCGCCTCGGCTGCGCACGACCGCCCACCCGGGGTCCGTCAGAGCGGAGCACGCTCAGACACACTGCTGCCTACCCGCCCCGGTGCCGACCCTGGCATCCTCCTGAACTACCACTCGGGCGGGCAGAAGCCCGCGAGACGACACGAGGAGTACCACTCATGGCCACCACCACAGTGACGCTCGGCCAGCTCTACCGCGATCTCGCCCCCGACATGAAGCCCCGCAACCGGCGCCTGCGTGTTGTCGCGGTGGGTGCCGCCCGTGCCGACCTCGTCGTCGAGCACGACCTCGGCGGCCAGGTGGGGAAGAAGACCCACGCCAGCCTTTCGCGACTTCGGTCCGCCGCCTTCGAACTGATCGAGGAGGCGACCGACACCGACCCGCAGTACCTGGCAGTGCTGGCTGCTGTCGCGGACGTGCACCGACCCGGGGCCACCCCCGCCGACTACGCACGCGCCGCATGGCACGTCCTTCGAGCGCCCTCGCCATAGCGCCACCGGCCCCAGCCCACCGGCCCCAGCCCATCGGCCGGTGATGCCGCACAAGCCTGCCCGACCCCACGCTGACCCGGCGGCACGAGCCGTCGGCCCGCGCCCCGTGCTGACCGCCGCGCCCGGTCCTGGCTCCGTTCGAAGCCGGGCTGCCCGCGCGAGGGCGTCCGCCGGCCTCCGCATGCTCTTGCCTCTCCTCACCACCAGCTCACCACCGCTCGCCACCATCACCCCGACCCACTCTCCGAGCGGTGACGTCCGGGGCTCCATCGGACCCGGGCGGCGCAGCCGAGGTCCGCTGCGCCGGCCCTGTCGTCGCCGGGTCGTGGTGCCTGTCGCGGCCCTGTCGTCGTGCCCTGTTCCCGGTTCCGCTGCGCCTGGCCACTCCCGTCAGCCGGTGTGGCAGCCCTGCGGGCGTCCCGTCATAGCTGCTCCGCCCCCAACTCCCACCCGGTCTGCCATAGTCCTGTCACAGGGCCGGGCAGTCCCTGGCACCACGCGGGCGTCGATGCCGTGACGTCGCCCCCGCCATGCCCTGCCCTGGGCCTGCCGACGTGGCAGCCCTGTACGCGATGGCGCGCAGCCCCTGGTCGCTGGCGGCCGCCGATGTCGTCGTACCGTCCCCGTGCCCCGCCGGTGCAAGCCGCCGCCCCGAGGCGGCGGGGATCGTCACCGTGCTGCCGCTCCGGCCGGGGTGAGCTGGCCGTTCCCGCTGCGCCCCCGGCGGCCCGCCCCGCCGGGCCGCCGCTGTGCTCCGAGGCCGGGTGCCCCGCCGGTGTCTCCCGGTCCGGCAAGCCGGGAGGGGGCAGGCGGGAGGGGGGCCGGGGGCCGCGTCCGGCCGTCCGGCCACCCACGATCCGGCCTCCCACCATCCGGTCATCCGGCTCCCTGGCTGGCCGGGGCGTCGGGCGCCTGGCCGGGGTGTTGATCGGCGGCGCACCGGGTCTACGTTCCAGGACAACAGACCGGCCGGGCCCCGGCCCGGGGGGCCGCACCTGCCGCCGCCCCGGCTGCCCGCCGCCCGCTACCGGCCCCACGGGCCGCACGGGCCGTACGGGCCGCTGTCACGGCCGCCGGTCACCCCTCCAGGCCGGGAGCCCGCCTTGTCCACGCCCACACCCACGCCCATATCCGCGGCCGCACCTGCCGCTGCCCGCCCCGCCACGTACGAGGACCTCCCGCTGTTCGCCCTCGACACCGACGGCCCGACCCCCACGACAGCCACTGTTCCCATACCGACGCATGAGGACCTGTTCGCCCTCGACGGTCCCGAACTGACCGCCGTCCTCGACTTCCTGACCACCGCGCAGCGCGACCAACTCGCCGGACCCTGGCCGACCCGCTGGCTCTACCCGCCCGGCCCCGGCGACCCGCCCCGCGGCGTGAGCGTGTGCGCCGGGTGCGGCGGCGGCTGCGCCGGGCTGCGCCTGGTCCTCGGCGTCCAGGCCGACATGGTGTGCATCGAGTGGAACAAGAACGCGGCCGCCACCAGCACGGCGGCCGGCTGCACCGTCGTCCAACGCGACATCAAGACCCTCGACCCCCGCCACCCCGCGCTGCGATGGACCCGCCGCGTCATGTGCACGATGCCGTGCACCGACTGGACCCGCGCCGGACTCGGTGCCGGCCGCGACGCCCAGAACCTGGAGATCCTCCTCGACGCGATCGACCAGGTCGCCGCCCACATGGGAAACGTGTGGGTCGACGGCTGCGAACTGTGTACCCACGACGACCCCGACGACTGCGACCCCGACGTCTGCGACGGCCGCATGATCGAGCCGTCCGGTATCCCCATCGCCGAACTGTGGTCCCTGGTCGACGACATGACCGCCGACACCGCCGGACTGATGCTCGCCCCGGTCATCTGGATCCTGGGCCTGCGCTCCATCGGCGCCCCCGTCGAAGCGATCGTCATCGAGCAGAGCTCGGCCCTGCCCGAGACCGTCCAGGAATACATCCAGGCCGAACTGGTCACCGCCGGATGCGTTTCCGTCCACTGGCAGACCCTGGACGCCGCCGACTTCGGATCCGCCAGCAACCGCAGACGCGCCATCATGTCCGCCCACTGGTACCGCCACCTCGGCCCCGTCACCGTGCCCGGCATCACCACCAACGCCGCCCTCGCGCTCGGCTGGCCGCCGCAGACCCGGATCAACACCCGCGGCGAACGCAGGACCAGTGGCGGCAACGTGTTCGCCCTCGACCGCACCATCCCCGCCGTCACCGGCAAGATCCGCGGCTGGTACTGCCAGGACACCGGCCGCCGCTTCACCATCCCCGAAGTCTGCGCACTGGTCGGCCTGCCCGCCACCCACCCAGTCACCGGATCCCGCACCAGCCAGTGCCAGCAGCTCGGCGACATCTTCAGCCCCCTGGTGGCCGCCGCCGTCTGGGGCACCCTCCTGGGCCTGCCCTGGCCAGTCATGCTCCGCACCTACCTCGCCCAGATCCACCCCACCGTCCACGGCCGAGGCGACCCAGCCGCCATCCTCTTCAACCCCGACCGCACCCACACGACCCCGGCCGTCACCGACGCCGACATCGCGCGCCTGTTCGCCACCGGGACCTACCCGCGATTCCGTATCCAGCTCCAGCCGGCCGCACCCTGACCACCGCCCCCGCCTGATCACCGCCGCCGCCCGGCCGCCGACCCCACCGGTGGCCGGGCGGCGCCATATCCACCCCGCCCCCGGCCGCTCCCGGCCGCCGGGTCCGGCGGCTGCCGATCCGGCCGGGCCGCCGACCGCTCCGCTTGCTTCCGCCCCAGGCTTGACCGGCGCTCTGCCGCCCCTACGGTCCGTCCTGTGCCCGCCCCAGGACGCCGTGCGGCTGTTACGGCCAGGGTGTGGGTGTGGGGTTGACCGGCAGTGCGATGCCCGTACGGTGTGTCCTGTTCCGGTCGATGACCGCCCTGGTCGCCGTGTTTGGCCCGGCGGCCGGGGCCCCGCCCTCGGGGGAGGGGCGTTGCACTCCCCGCCAGGGACCCGCCCCGGTTCGGGGGAGTCCACCACGAACGCGGCCCGACAACCAACCACCTTCCTGCCCATTCCATCGGAGGAGACGCGGAGTCATGACCACCATCGACGCACACACCCGCCACGAGAACGCACTGGCCGCCCTGGCCCAGGCCCAGGACGCGTACACCGCCGAACTGAACCGCAGGCCAGCCCGCACCGGCGACAGCGTCCAGGACGCCCCGCCGGTCCTCCTGTGGGCCGCCGAGATGACCAGGCACGGCGACAAGGTCGCGGACGCCATGATCGAGGTCGCCGAGGCCAAGGTGGCCGCCCGCATCGCAGCGCCGGACTGGGCCGCCACCATTCGGGAGAGGGCCGAGGCCTACCGGGCGCAGACCCACAACGCGTTCTCCTCCGGTCTGTCCGCAATCCGACAGGCCGTCCTCGATCACGATTCCCAGGGCGGCCCAGTGCGGTGACCGGTGTCGCGCCGCGCTCCGAGTCACGACCAGTGGCGCCGGGCCGGCTGTAACGCGTTCGCTGTTCCGCTGTCCGGTCGCGTTGCCGAATTCGGGTGTGGTCGTTCCTACGCCCGCCGCTGGCGTTCCCTGCCGCTGTCGTGAAATGGGGCCGCTGTGTCTTCCCCGCCCCGAGTGGGGAGGCACAGCGGCCCCCCTTTCGCCCGTACCGGCCTCACCGGCGGGCGGGCAGCGTCGTACCGGCCGCGCCGCCCTCCGGCCGGGCCCCCGGCCGCCCCGGCGGCCCCGCCACCCGGCCGCCCCGGCCGGTCGGTGCCCGCGAGGGCGGTTGACCGGGCGTACGACCGGCCCTACGGTCCGTCCTGTGGCCGCCCGGCGGCCGCGCTGCGCCCCCTTCCACGCGGCCGTTCGGGTTTCCCCGGCGCCTCCCCGGACACCCCACGGGTCGAGGCGCCCCGTGTGCCGCCCTTGTGTCCCCCGGGCAGGGGCGGCACACCGGCGGCCGGCTGCACCCCTCGCAGCGCCCGGCCGCCACCGCTACTGCACCGCCCCGACCCGCAGGCCCGGCCACCCGCCACACCGGCTCCTACTGCCGGGCACCGACACGCCCCGCTCACGGGGGCGCCGGACGCCACTACACAGACCGACGACAAGGAACCCCGACCCGTCATGACCGACTCCGACCACCACACCCCCCTCGCCGCCGGGATGACCCACATGGCCACCCAGGTCGTCGCCACGTTCGAAGAGCTCCACCACGACGCCGTCCCCTGGGGGGCGCTGGCGCCCAGCGCCTACCGCATCGGCCTCCCCGACCCCTCGGCCCTCGCCGAAATCGGCATCGACCGCGACCCCGCGATCAGCTTGCACGCCCTCGACATCCGCCTGCCCGACGGCGACCTGCCCGCGCATCTGCTGGCCTACGCGCAGACCCTCCTGGACAACCGCCGCACCACCTCGCTCGGCGAGCCCGGCTTGGTCGACGCCCTCGAAGGACTGACCGTCGGCCTGCTCACCATCGCCGAACGCTTCAAGATCGACAGCACCGGAAGCGTCCGCCAACGCGCCACGACCGCCGTCCTGGCCAACGGCACCGCCGTCCACATCATCCGCACCCAGGACCAGCCCCACGTCTCCCGCACCATCGGCCACATCACCACCCCCGGCCCCCGCATGGCCCACGCCCTGTGGCACCTCAGCCAGGCCCTCGACATCTTCCCGGCCACACCCCCACCCACCGCCCACCCGTAACCCGCCCGCCACCGCGCCCCGTTCACGCCCGGCCGCCGCCCCCACCGGTCGCCGGGCACCGCCATGCCCACCCCGCCGCCCGGACCGCTCCTCGTCCTGCCCTACAGGAGTCGGCCCCGCACCGCGGACGAGGGTGTGCACCTTACCCACCCGCGGAGGCACCGTGTTGAATGGACACCGGAACCTACGCCACGGTCAGCACACCGCCCGCCGCCTAACCCCTCCTCGTGAAAGGAAGATCTGTGCACGGCACCACCGCCCCTGGCCACGCCCATGCCGATCACCCGGGCCCCATGACCGGCTCCCTGCCTGCGGCCGTGACACGGTTCCTGGACAACTGGCCGCAGTGCCGCGACCCCCGCCTCATCCACGACCAGTGTCACGAAGTGTCAAAGGCGTTCGCTGCCTCGCTCGCCGAAGTCGGCGTTTCGGCATCGGTCGTATCCGGCGCGGAGATGGAAGACCTGCCGGACGGCGGAAAGCTGATCCTGCGGGCGCACTTCGCAGTGCGGGTCGGTGAGGACGTCTACGACTGGACCGCCCGCCAGTTCGACGCGGGCGCGCCTGTCCCGCTGGTGGCCCCGTACGACGAGTGGCGGCAGACCTGGAAAACGCTTGCCTGACCTACCCGAGGACGGCCCGCCCACCCTTTCCGGCCCTGGTCCCCGTCGGCGACCGGAAGAACTTGGCCGGCCCCAGGCTGCACCTACGGTGCGCTGTGTCCCCGCCGTGTGGTCGCAGTGACCTCCTGCCGCACGGAACGGGACCGGTAACCTCCCCCGCCATCGGGCAGGCCCGGACGTCCGTGCCGTTCCACCACAAGGCGGCGCACCGCACCCGGGTCCCACCGGACTGCCCGGCCGACCAAGCCCCCCGCCCCCGGAAGGGGCGGTCGGCCGTCCCCAGAGCCCGCGTCACCGCGCCCTCCCCTGGAGCAGTGGCGCGGGCCCTCCCACATTCGCCCCCGCCCCGGCCTCGGTCCCCGCCCGGGGTCCGGGTCCCGCCCCGGCCGCCCGCGCCGGGTCCGGCTTCCCGGCCGGTGCCGGTCGGTGCCCGCGAGGGTGGTTGACCGGCAGACGACCGGCCCTACTGTCCGTTCTGTGCCCGCCCGGCGGCCGCGCCGCGCCCCCTTCGCCGCGGCCGTTCGGGCTTCCCCGGCGCCTCCCGGACACCACACGGGTTGAGGCGCCCGTGCCGCCCCGCGCCCCTCCCACCCCCCGGAGGCAGGCGCGGGGCGGCACCCTCCTGCCCGGCCCGCGTCCCGCGCCGCTGCGCCCCCGACCCGGCCACGGCCCCACCCCGGCACGTACCACCGGCCCCGGACACCACCGGCCTCTACCGGCGGCCCGGCCGGGGGATCGGTCCGCCGCCGGGGACGCACCCGCCGACGCCACCGGCCTCTACCGGCGGCCCGGGCGAGGGACCGGTCCGCCGCCGGGGACGCACCCGCCGACGCCACCGGCCGGGGCCCTTCGCGGGTACCCGCCGCCGCCCAGGACCTCGCCCTGCCCATCGCCCGCTGCCTCTGGAGCCCCCGCATGCCCTCGACCGATCCGGAAGCCCTCGCCGCGCGCTACCTCACCGAAGTCCGCGCGATCGAGGACGACACCCTGCGCTTCGCCACAACCCTCGGATACGCCGCCGATCTGGACCGCCTGACGCTCCTGCCCGCCACCCACGAGAAGATCCCGCACACGGCCTCGCTGCGCCGCCGCCTCGCGGTCGCCGGTGACCTCCTGGAGCAGGCCGGCGCCGGACTCTTCAGGGTCCACCTCACCCGGCCACTGCCGAAGAACACCGCCACGATGCTCCTGTTCGCGATCCACAGCGTCCAGGAGATCCTCCGCGAGGCGCACCGCGCGGCGTGCACGGGCGTGGAACGCGAGGCGCTCGGCCAGCTCGGCGTCGCCGCGACCACGATGCGTCAGATCACCCAGGACGTGAACCGGTCGCCGCTGCTGGCGGGCCACCGCGCGGCCGTGAACGCCGCGAAGCCGAGCTGACAGCCCCGCCGTACACACCGCACCCCTGCCGCGCCCGCCCTCGCTCCCCGAGGGCGGGCGCGGTCCCGGTTCCAGGGGTCCGCCCTCCTGCTGCCCGTGTGGTGCTCGCCCGCCCGGCCTGCTCGCTGCGCCCACCTGAGCCGCCGCCGACCTCTGCCTCTCCCGCCCCGGGCCGGTCGGTGCCCGGGAGGGGGTTGACCCGCCCGCCCGGGTGTCTAC
Organism: Kitasatospora sp. NPDC001603; assembly: GCF_040298365.1. Classification (NCBI taxonomy): domain Bacteria; kingdom Bacillati; phylum Actinomycetota; class Actinomycetes; order Kitasatosporales; family Streptomycetaceae; genus Kitasatospora; species Kitasatospora sp. NPDC001603. The sequence goes on along the minus strand of NZ_JBEPAA010000061.1, from coordinate 38,461 downwards.
TGTGCGTCCTGTGCCCGCCCGGCGGCCGCGCTGCGCCCCTTCTGCGCCGCGGCTGTTCGGGCTTCCCCGGCGCCTCCCCGGACACCACACGGGTCAAGGCGCCCGTGCCGCCCCGCGTCCCTCCCACCCCCCCCAGGGCGCGGGGCGCCATCCTCCCGCCCGGCTCCCCGCCCGCGCCGCTGCGCCCCGACCTGGCTGGGTGGGCGGGCCCGGCCCCGCCTTCTCCGGCAGGCCCCGGCGGCCGGACCACCCCTTTCCCGATGGGCGGATGCCCGGTCCACATCCGGCGGCGACCATCGACCGCCCGCTTCCGGGACTGCCCCCGGCGCTGCAACCCGTCGGCCGCCCGACTCCTGGGCCCGTGCCGCACCGGAGTCGACCGCTCTCACCTGTCCGGTCCCGCCGCGGCCTCCCACGAGGGTCCGCCCAGCAGGACAACCACGACACACCCGGCCACATCATCACGGAGGAACCCGTGCACCTCACCGGCTACCGTCTCACCCACGCCGACCGCCGACCGTTGCCGACCGACGCCGTCCACGGCCCGGTGGAAGCCCTCGCCTACGGACGCGTGCGCGAGACCCTCGACCGCCTCGTCGCCGACGGCCTCACCCACCCGATCTACTGCTGGGAGATCGGTAACAGCGGCCGACCCGACCCCAGCACCCCGCAGCGCACCCTCCCCGACTGGCGGCTGGTCACCATCCGCAACCCCGCCCCCCAGCAACACCGGATCGCGCACCGCGCCATGTGCGCCGACGACGGCCTGTGCGCGTGCGAGCGGACCGTCCCCGTCCCGCTGCCCGCATGGTGCAACCTGTTCGCCGGACTCACCCTCAGCCCCCTGTTCCACCTCCACCCCGCCGACCGCGCCCGCCTCACGGCCCTGCAGTGGCCCGCCCCCAAGGACGCCGAAGGCTGGACCTGCCCCGCCGCCCTCTGAACAGCCCGGGCCGGTGAGGCGCACGGCTCGTCCGCGGTGGTGCGACCGGGGCGCGGCAGAGGTGCCGCGGCCCGGCCGAGCCGCCCGCTGCCCCTCTCGCCCGCCGGCGCGCCGCTCCTCCTGCGATACGCCCCAGAGCCCGCCGCCGCCGCCCCTGTCGTACGAGCCCCCCGGGACCGGCCCCGCACCCTGCCCCGGGCGCGTGGCCGGTCCCCGCCCCCGTACCCGGCCGGCCCCGTGTCCGCCCGACGGCTGCCGTCACGCCCGGCTGCGCCCCGCCGACCACCCGGCGCCCGCCGGGGTTGACCGGCGTCCTGCCGTTCCTACGGTGTGTCCTGTTCCCGCCCGGCCGCTGTCGAGTGCCGATGCGCCTCCGGTGGTGCGGGCTTCCCCGGCGCCTCCCCACCACGGTCGAGGCGCCCCGGTGCCGCGCCCGATCCCCTTCGGCGCGGCACCGAGCGGCCGGGCCCCCGCATCCCTCGCGGGGCCCGGCCGTCACCACACCCCACCGCCCCCCTCTGGAGCCCCGATGCAGTTCTCCCTCCATCTCACCAGCCCCGAGCACCCGACGGTCCGGATCGGACCTTTCGACAACAAGGTCGCCGCGGACCAGTTCCGCTGCGGACTGGGCGGCCAGCTCCACACCACACCCCACCCGGCGGGCCTGAACGTGACCATCGCCCCGTTCGACCCCCTTGAACCGCACCTGGCCGCGTTCCTGCCCCAGGACGCCCGGGAACTGGTCATGCTGGTGCTGGACCACCCCACGGACACCTTCCCCCAGCTCTACACCCGCTTGAGAGCCGAACACGGACCCGACGCGGCGGAGGACATCTGGGAAGAAGTGCAGGCGATGGCCGCCGACTTCTGCAAGGCCCGCCCCGACGGCGCTCCCGGCCCCTGGTGCGCGCTACCCGCCGACCACCCCTCGGTCGTGCACGTGGATCGCCACGGATACGGCTGGGGGAACGGCTCCGAGCACCCGTACACGGCCGTGGTGCTCCTGGCCGACCGGCTCACCTGACAGGTGGTCCTGCGTCGGCCAGGCCCCCACATGCAGCGAAGCCAAGCACATCGCCGGCGGCGCCACCTTTCGGACGCGGCACCGCGAGTGGCGCGCCACCCGCTTCGGCTGAGCACCGCCGCCGTCCGACCCGGCCCGAGGGAGCCTGTTCCTTATCCGACACCGGCCCTGGCCCCCGTCCCCACGACCGGGAAACGGACGGCCGGCCCCGCCCATCCCGGGCTGCTCACCGCCTCCCGGGGTGCCAGCGACCTCCACCCCCACCGCCAGCCCCTCGTAGCCCCGAAGCCACCGCCCGCCTGGCCGGCCGGGCCCCCACCCACCACCCGCCCAACACCATCCCCGGCACCCCAGCACGGGACCACAACCCCGGGCCCCCGAGCCTTGACCAGCCCACGCAGCTACCTACGGTGACGGCACATCAGCGCGTGACCAAGACCGCGCCCCACCACACGCCGCGCCGCAACCGCCCCCCAAGAGGGGAACGCCGCGCGGCCCCAACCCTGTGAGGAAACACCCCATGGCCCGATCCGGCCCCACCACAATCCGTCCGCAGCACATCGTGCCCGGCCGCCAGCTCGCCACTGTCAGGAACGGCTCCGGCGCCATCGTCACCGGCAAGATCCTCAGCCTGGTCGACACCGACGGCCAGTCCCTCGTTCAGCTGGACTGCGCGGCAGGCGCGCCCACCCTGGTCGGGCTGGAGGAGGTCATTGACCTCCTGCACGCGCTGGAGAGCGACTGCCACCAGTACTGCTCCCACGCCTGCGCCACGGTCCGGGCGCAGTGGGCCCACAGCACCGGCGCCCCGGACCCGACCAGGACCCTCCCCGAACCCGACGTCTTCCCGCGCACCGAGCAGGACGGCTCCTACGGCTACACCGGCTTCCAATCCTCCTGAACCAACCCGGCACGCCCCATCCTTCGCCCGGCCGCCGCCCCCCTTCCCGGCGGCCGGGGGCTTCCCATGCCCGCCTCCCCAGCGCACACCCCGCCCGCCAACACCCACTGGTGTGGCGCCGGCCCGTCCGGTCCCGCTGTACCAGGCAGCCCCCGGCGACCCGCCGCCGGGGGCTGCTCCGTCCACACCGGGGCGCCCAGACGGCGCCACCCGCCGCCGGGCCACCCCGAGCCGGCCCTGCCCGTATCCCAGCCGCCTGATCCGGGCGCGGCCGTACGCCTGCCACCCCGGGTAGCCGGGCCGTCCCGCCCCGCGCCGGGCCGCGACCGCACCGTCGGCACCTCTGCCGGTCGGCTCCCGAAAACCCCGAGCCCGAGCCCGCGCCATGCCACAAGACCTCCGCAACCAGAGGGGGGAAGCCCCGGCCCGGGCACCCACCGACCCCGGCCAACCGGCGAACAAGCCATCCAGCAAAAGCCGTTGACCCGCCCACTGGCGTAGCTACCTTCACCCCGCAGAGACCGCCCGGCCCTCACCCGAGCGCCCGGCCCCGGTGACCACCACCCCGGCCCGCCGTCTCCCGCAACCCCACCACAACCCGCCACCCGGGAGCTTCGCCATGCCCGCCCACCGCCGCCCCTCCCTGCTGCGCACCCTCCTGCGCCACACCACCACCCACACCGTCACCCGCTACACCATGACCGGCCTGATGAACGTCACCACCAGCCCGCACGGCTGGTCCGAGCGCCACTACGGCTTCCAGCCCTGGCACCCCCTCGCCCAGGTCCACGACCCCGCCCGCCCCGGCCACCCCCTGACCTTCACCATCGACGCCGCCAACCTGCACGCCGCCGCCACCCGCGCCCGCGCCATCGCCACGGCCGCCGCAGCCGACCTCCACGGCACCTGGTGGCCGCTCACGATCGGCCGGCTGGCCACCGGTGACGTCATCGCCCTCACCACCAGCGACACCACCCGTTACTTCGCGCTCGCCCCGCACGGCGCCCTCACCGCGCTCCCGTGCATCAACGACCCGATCCCGGCCGCCCACCTGCGCCGCCGCCCCGCACTCACACCCTGACCGCCCACCCCCGGTGCCGCCCACCCCCAGGCAGGCCGCACCGGGCCCGGACCGAGTCCGGACCGGGCCCGCGCACCCGGCTGCCGCTGCGCCCACTCCCGGCCCGCACCCGCGCAGCGCCACGGGCCCTCGCTGTCCACGCCCCGCAACACGCCGAAGGAGAACCGCCCATGCGGCCCGCACCGTCCACACCCCGCGTCCACGCCCTGCTCCTGCACCGGGGGAGCCTGATCCTCACCCGCCACCCCGGCACGTGGAGCCTGGCCTTCGCCCGCCCCCGCGACCTGATACCGGACGGCTTCACCAGCCCCCTCCCCTCCCTGCTGCTCACCGTCTCCTGGGGTGTCATCGACCTCCACGCCCACTGCCAGCCTCTCGCCGTCCCGAAGCGGCTGACCGCCCGCCTGGCCGGCCGCTGGCTGCGCCGCCACCCCGCCGACCGCGACCTCGCCGTCCCCGGCCACCACCGGATCGGACCCTGGGTTCTCTCCCGCTAGCACGGTGCCCGCGGCCTGGCCCTGTGGCGGCTGCCCGAGTGGGACTGCGCCCGCCACGCCCCCGACGACGAAGGCGACTGGACGATCCCCGCGTTCGGGCCCCCGCACGTCCCCTGCTCGTGCCCGCGTCACTCCCGCTGGCTGGAGATCGTCCTCGCCCTCGCCGGCCCCACCCTCCCGCATGCACCGGGCGAAGAACCCCCGTTGACCCGCCCCGCTCCTGCTCGCCGTCCCGGCAGCACATCGATCGAAGGCCCGCCCCGTTCTCCGCGCCACCACGCGCGGGGAGCGGGGCGGGCCTTTCCGTCGTCCCCGCGCTCCGCCGTCAGGTCCCGGGCGGGCGCCGCATCCACGGCGCCGCAGGACCACCCGGCCCGGGCGGTCCGGGTGATCCGGGTGGGGGAGTGCCGGGCCCCGGCCCCGCCACCGGACCGGCCCCCGGCCCCGACGGCCCGGCCGGCGGGTACCCACCGCCGCCCGGCCAGCCCACCGCACCCTGCTGCACCACCGGCACCTGCTGCGGCACGGCCCCGTCGACGACCGCGCCCGTCCACCGGCCCGGCACCGCCGCCGCGACGTGGAACGCCAGGCGCACCGCGGCGTCCACCACCACGCTGGTGTTCTCACCCACCAGCACCACCTTCTCCCGCCCGGCCACCTTCCGGTACGACACCAGGCGCATCCCGTGGACCAGCGGACCGTCCGCCCCCTCCTCCACGACCTCGAAACCACCGCCCAGCCACGTCGGATCCAGCTCACCCGCCGTCACCTCGGACACCTGGGCCATCACCGCACCCCCGACACGCCGTCAGCCGGGCCCGAACCCGGACCCGGACCCGGCGGGCCGCCGCCCTGGCCCGCCCCGCCCACCACAGGCCGCACCGCCGCCGGACCGCCGCTCGCGGGCACCGAGCCCTCGGGTGCCACCCGAACCCCCGGACCGGGGCCGGGCCCGTCACCGCCCGCCGCCCGCTGCGCCTCACCGGCCGCCCGCCCAGTACCGGCCGGCTGCTCACCACCCGCAGGCACCACCGCCGCGCTGCCGCCCACCGACCCCTTCACGTGCGCTACCAGCCGCCGCAGCTCACCCAGGTCCACCCCCAGCCGGTCCGCGACCTCGTCCTCCCGCACCGCCACCCCCCGCACCTGAAGGCCCCGCATCCGCGCTGCCACCACCGCCCCCGCCTCCCACCCCTCGCGCCGCGCCCGCTCCCGCGCCGCCTCCAGCTTCCCGATCTGCTCGTCGATGCCCTCCACCACCTTCTCGGCCCGCTCCTGGAGCGTCAGGAACTCCTCCGCCCCCTCCAACAGCGCCATGTCCCGGGCCTCGTACTCGCTGCGCAACTCCCGCGCCCGCCGCCGGGCCGCCACCGACCCCACGGCCTTGCGCTGGACCCCCTTCGCCATGACCATCCCGCCTCTCTCACTCACCCGCACCGAACGGCGCGATCGGGGAACCCGCGACGCCCCCGCAACGATCGAGCCCGGGCGCCGCGCCGACCCCAGGCAACCCGCCACCGCCCCCGCCCGGGAAGACCGCGCTCCGTCAGATCCCGCCAGGCGGGATCTGACGAACCCGCTTCCCAGACACTTCCCACCCGGCGGCACCGGCCCACCCCGCACCCGCGCCCCACTTGCGCTGCCGTTGCCATGCCCCGGGCCTGCGACAACGCCACCCGGTGGCGGCCCGTGCCCGGGGCCGGGCACCAGGTGTGCCCGGCCATGGGGGCCCGGAGGCAGGGGGCCAAGTTCCTGACACCTCTTGCATCTGTGAGACAGCGTCGCGGACCCTGTCGCCCATGACGGTGGCGTTCGGCAAGACCAGCCCGGGGGACGGCTACCGCTACTTCATGCGCCAGATCACCAGCGGCGACGACCCGCGACCCCGCGGCCGGGACCTGACCGAGCACCAGGAGACCCTGCAGGTGCCACCGGGGCGGTGGACCGGGCGCGCCGCAGCCGTCCTCGGTGTCGCCGGTGAGGTGACGGAGGCGCAGATGCGGGCCCTGTTCGGCGAGGGCCTGCACCCGCGGGCCGACGAGCTCATCGCCGAGCAACTGCGCTCCGGGGCGACGGTGCGCCAGGCGCACCGCGCAGCCCGTCTGGGCGCCGCCTTCTACCAGCTCGGGCAGAAACCGAGCCCCCTCGCCGTGGCGATTGACGAGCGGACCAAGGCGTGGGAGAAGGACGCCGGCCGGGTCGCGACCGACGCTGAGCGCCGCTCGCTGCGCCGCCAGGTCGGGGCGCTGGCCTTCCGCGCCGAGTACGAGAGGGACCCGGCCGGCGGCACCGAACTGCACCGCTTCATCACCCGCCGCACCCGGCCGCCGCGCCAGCCCGTGGCCGCGTTCCACCCGGTGTTCGCACCGCCCAAGTCGGTCAGCCTGCTGTGGGCGCTGGGCGACGAGAGAGTGCGGGCCGCCGTCGAGAAGGCGCACGGCGAGGCGGTCGCCGTCACCTTGGCGTGGATCGAGGAGCATGCGCTGGCCACCCGTACCGGGCCCGGCGGCGTGGCCCAGCACGACGTCACCTCGGGTCTGGTGGCGGCCCAGTTCCGGCACTTCGACTCCCGGTGCGGCGACGCGATGCTGCACGACCACGTGCTGATCGCCAACAAGGTGCAGGGCCCGGACGGGCGGTGGCGCACCATCGACGGCCGGCTGCTTCTCGCCCAGGCCGTCGCCGCCTCCGAGCTCTACAACGCGCAGGTCCTGCGCCGCGCCTGTACCGCTTTGGACCTGGTGGTGGCCGAGCGCCAGGTCGAGGAAGGGCGGCGCCCGGTGATGGAGATCGCGGGCATCAGCGCGGAGCTGATCGACGCGAACTCCTCCCGCACCCGGCAGGTGCGCGCCCAGCTGCCCCGGCTGATCGCCGCCTACCGGGCCGAGCACGGCAAGGAGCCGTCCCTGCCGGCGCGGATCGCCCTGATGCGCCGCGCGACCCTGGACACCCGCCCGTCCAAGAAGCAGGCCCGCCCGCTCGCGGCGCTGCGCGAGGGCTGGCAGCTGGGCATCGCGGCCGCGTTCGGCCGGCCCCTGGTCGACAGTCTGCTGGCGAACGCCCGCAGGGCGGCCCGTGACGTGCGCCGCGACAAGGGACCGCCGCCCCGCTTGGACGTCGCCGCGGCCGCCCGTGAGGTGGTGGCCACCGTCTCCCTGCACCGCGCCGTCTTCGGCGAGCGTCACCTGCTGGCCGAGGCCCACCGCCACGTCACCGCCGCCACCCTGGGCCGCGGCGGTGAGGGATGGGCCGAAGCCATCACCGCGCATGCCCTGGCGCGGCTGTGCCTGGACCTCACACCGCCCGACATCAACCCCGCCTTCGCGCCGCTGCAGCGCAGCGACGGCACCAGCGTCTACCGGCGTCGCGCATCCGAGCTCTACACCACCCCGGCGATCCTCGCCGCGGAGGACCGCATCGTCGCCGCCGCCGGCCGCCGCACCGCGCCCGCCTGCCCGCCGCGGACCTTCGACAAGACCGCGGCCCGCCACAAGGGCCCGCTCGACGCCGGCCAGCAAGCGATGGCACGAGCGTTCGCCACCTCCGAGCGGGCCCTGGTCGCCGCGATCGGACCGGCCGGCGCCGGCAAGACCACCGCGCTGCGCCTCGCGGCGAACGCCATCACCGCCGCCGGCCGCACTACGGTGGCGCTCGCCCCCTCCGCCCGCGCCGCCCACGTCATGGGCGAGGAACTCGGCCGCCCGGCCCACACCCTCCACTCCTGGCTGCGCCGCCAGCGCCTCGCGGACGCCGGGAAGCTCGTCCTGCCGCGCGCCGAGCGCCTGCGCAAGGGCGACGTCGTCATCGTCGACGAGGCCGGCATGGCCGCCACCACCCAGCTGGCCGCGATCGTGCGCCGCGCCGAGCGGGCCGGCGCGCACGTGCGCCTGATCGGCGACCCCGCACAGCTCGCCGCCGTCGAGGCCGGCGGCGTACTGCGCCTGCTGCAGAGCGAGGTCGGCGCCGTCCACCTGAGCGCCGTGCACCGCTTCCGCCACTCCGAGGAGGCCGGCGCCTCCCTGAAGCTGCGCGACGGCGACCCCGCAGAGGCGTTCACGTGGTACCGCCAGCACGGCCGCGTCCAGGGCGGCACCACCGCCGCCATGGCGGACGCCGTCTTCACCGCCTGGCGCACAGACCTCGCCGCCGGCCGCACCCCGCTGATGACCGCCCCCGACCGCGATCTGGTCGCCGCCCTCAACCGCCGTGCCCAGAAGTGGCGCATGGACCGCGGCCAGCTCCTGGCTCCCTCACGCTGGCGCCCGACACCCGTCCGGCTGCGCGACGGCCACCGCGCTCACGTCGGCGACCTGATCGTCACCCGCCGAAACCAGCGCCGACTCACCACCAGGGGCGGGAAGGACTTCGTCAAGAACGGCGACGTGTGGGCGATCGAGCGCTACACCCCCCAGGGCGACGCCGTCATCCGCCACACCCAGCACCGGGGCCGTCTCACCCTGCCCGCCGACTACCTGCGCGAGCACTGCGAACTCGGCTACGCCTCCACCATCCACCGCGCCCAGGGCATGACCGTCACCCGCTCCCACGCTCTGCTCACCATCCGCACCTCCCGAGAGGCCGCCTACGTCGCCGCCACCCGCGGCCGCACCGGCAACCACCTCTACATCGCCCTCGAGGACGACCAGAGTCTCGACCAGGCCCTCCTGCGGATCGCCACCTACAGCAGTTTCGCCCCCTCCGCCCGCCAGACCATCCGCACCGAACAGGAACGCGCCTGGGGCATCCGCCAGCTGACCGCCGAGTACGCCGACGCCACCGCCCAGGCCACCCGCCTGCGCTACGAGGCCGCCGCCCGCGCCGCCCTCGGCCACGCCGCCGAACCGCTCATCGCCGACGAAGCGTTCACCGCCGTCGTCAACGCACTCGGGCGCGCGGAGCAGGCCGGCTTCACCCCCGAACGGATCCTGGCCGCCGCCCACCGCGAGGGCACCCTGACCGGGGTGGACGTGCCCGGCGCCGTCCTGGCCTGGCGCATCGACCGCCGCCTCGCCACCGCCCGCGCCGCCGAAGCCCACGCGCAGGCCGACCCCCACCCGAACACCCGCCTGCTGCGCACCCTGGCCGACGACCAGCTGCAGCGCATCGCCGCCCTCGCCGAGCAGCACCGCGCCCGGGCCCTGGAGGAGCTGCACGCCGCCGACGCCCAGGCCGCCGCGGCCCCCCGCCCGCCCGCCGCCCAAGGCCGCCGCCACCCGGCCTGGCCCGACCGCCCGTACGGCACCTTCACCGCCGCGCAACTCGCCGAGCGACTGCGCGCGAGCAGGCGCGCCCGCCTGCGGGCCGAGGACGAAGGCGACCACCGCGCCGAGCTCGCCGCCGTCGAGGACCTGGTGCACCTGCGCGCCGAACAGGCCCTGCGTCGCGCGATGCCGTGGCGCGACCGGTCCCGGGAGGACTACCAGCGCACCCGCCCCGGCTCCCCGGCCACCGCACCCGACCCCGCCGCGGCGGCCGCCGTCGACGCCGAGCGGGCCCGGATGCGCACCGCAGCGGCCCGCGAGGGCTGGCAGCGGGCCGAGGCCGTCACCGCCCGCGTCGGCGCGGAGCGGCACTTGCGCCGGCTGCTGCCTGACCGGCCGCCTACCGGTGACTTCAACGGTGACCTGCCCGACTGGCTCACTCCCACTGCTGCCGTCACCGACCCGCACACCCCCGAGAACTGGCGGCGCCACCTCAGCGCCCGCCGCGACGTCGTCGAGCGCCATCTCGCCGCCCGCGGCGCCCAGCTCGCCGCCTCCATTCCCGCCTGGGCCGCGCCGCTCGGACCCCTCCCACCCCCCGAGGCTGGCCGCGCCCTGCGCGCATGGTGGGAGCGCACCGCGGCGCTCACTGACGCCTGGCGCACCCTGCACCGAGTCCCAGTCGACCTGCCGGGACTCGGCCCCAAGCCCGACGCCGAGCAGCACGCCGCCGCCTGGAGCGCCCTCGAGGAGCGCATCCGCGCCCTCCACCACGCCGCCCGCACCGCCCACCAGCCCCACCCCGGGCCGCCGCCCGAGCAGCTCACCCGCCAGGCCCTTGAGCAACTCGCCCACCTGCGACTGCTGCACGGCAGCCAGGCCCCCGCCTCCGTGGTGCGGCCCGATCCGACCGACCCGGCGGCCCCCGCCGTGGCCGGGCCGGCCGACCGCCGGCCCGCCGCGCCCATCTTGCTGCCCCGCTCCGAACGCCTCGGCCAGGACGCCCTCGCCGCCACCCTCGCCGGACAGGAAGCGCCCGAGGAGTGGATCGAACAGATCCCCGCCCCCGACGAGGACGACACCGCCCAGCAGCACCTCTACCGGCGCCTGGTCACCGCCGTCGCCGACTGGCGGCTGCGCAGAGGCGTCACCGGCACCGACCCGCTCGGCACGCCGCCCGAGGGCGAGGGGGCCACCGAGTGGCAGCACCTGTCCAAGGCCCTCGACCTCTACCGCACCGCCCGCATCACCGACCGCTTGCAACTGCTGCGCGTGCGCCGCGAAGCCGACCGCGAACGCCTTGAGGCCGCCGCCCAGCAGGCCGCTCAACCCGGGCCCGGCACCCCGCCCGGCCCGCCGCCGCGCCGGGCGCCCGCCTCCAAGCCCTCCCGCCCGCGCCGCCCCGGCGGCCGTCGCCGCCGGTAGGCCACCCGCCCGACCGGGCCAGTCGACCAGCGCCCGATCCCGCCAGGTGGGAGGGGCCGGTCACCGCTCCCGCCCACCGGGACCAGGGCGCCGCCGCGGTTGTCGCCGTCCGCGCCGCCCGCGCACGCTCGCCTTGCGACCCCATCCGGTTCCCGCCACCAGAAAGAGAGCCAGGCCGTTGACCGCGCCCCCGCCGCTGTCCGAGCCCACGCAGTACGCACTCACCAGCGTCTACACCGACCCCTTTCTCGGCGGCACGGACGGACCCGCGCTGCTCACCGCCGACCCGGTGGCCGCCGCGCACTTCTTCCTCGACACCGACCGCCTCGGACACCTGGAGGTCATGGCCCACGCCACCGGCCCCGACGCCACGCTGGTGCCGATCAGGCCGGGTGACATCGTGAACCGGGCGCTCGCCGACCTGCCCGCCGGCGACGCGCGCCGCGAGACGCTGCGCATGGCGCAGGCCGACTGGCTCGAGGACCGCCTGTGGGACCGCGGGGACGAGCCGTTCGGCGCCGCGTCCGGCGGACCGGACTGGATCCGCGCCGGAACCGCCTGGGGCGCGGCGTTCACCGCGCTGCCCGGCGCCGACGTGCTCGGCGAGCTCTCCTCGCGCTACCCGGGCACCGAGGAGCCACAGAGGCCGGTGGTGATGGCGGCCCTGCGTACCGCCCGCGCCATCCGCCGGACCTCCGGCCCCGTCGGCGAGGAGGACCGGCAGCTGCTCGTCGCGAACTGGCGGATCCTGAACTCCTCCTGGCCGGCGCGGGAGGAACCAACGGCCGTTGCCGCGGCCACCTGGTACCTGGAGCGCCTGGCCGACCTCGACCCCGTCACCGCGAAGCCTCCCGCCGACCTCACCGACACCCAGCGCGCCCGCTGGCGCAGGGGCGCGATCGACCTGCAGCGTGATCTCCTCGTCCTGGACCCGGCGCGGCACCCCGACCGGGTCGAGGCGTTCACCGCCCACGTGCGCACCGAACCCGCCGACCGGCCGTCCGGCGACACCGCCCCCACCGAGAAGACGAGTGCGGAGCGCCGGCGTCTGGACACCGCCCTCGACGGGGCCTTCGACCTGCTGCCGCTGGACGGCGAGGTGCGCGAGAGAGTGCGGGCCGCGGCCACCGGAGTGCTCGAGGCGCCCCGTCCCCTCCCGTTGCCCGGCCAGCCGTCCGGCGACGCCGACGCCGCTCTCCACTGGCGCCGCCGGGTGCCCTCCGCGCAACGGGCGGCCGAGGACACCGACGCCACCCTCGCCCAGGCCTACCGCCATGTCGCCCAGGCCCTGCGCGAGGCCGGCGAAGGCCGCTGGTCCCTGGCCGGCCAGGCCACCACCGCGCCCGCCCGCACGCTGGCCGCCGAGACGACCGGGCGTCACGCCGTCCTCGGCCGCCTGCTGGCCCTGGCCGAAGCGGAGCGCGCGGCCACCGTCCACGAGCCGCACCTGCACGAGGTGGCGGGCGCCGCCGCCCGGGCGGCCCGCACCCGGGCGCAGACGTCGGGCCTGCGCCCGATGGAGGTCCACTTCGCCGAGCAGGTCGCCTACACGGCGACCTACGACGCCGCCCGCTCCCTTCTGGACGAGACCCTTGGCGAGCAGCGCGCCGCCGTGCGGGCCAGCATCGCCGCGCACTACCCCCGGCCGGGCCACCGCCTGGCCGACCAGCTCGCCGCCGGCATCGACACCCAGGCCGTCGCCCGCGCGCAGAACGCCGTCGCCGTCCTGGGCCGCGAACTGGACGACCTCCTCGCCCAGGACCGCGACCCGGCCGCACGACTGCGGCCCACCGCCGAGCAGATCACCCAGGCACGCTCCCGCGCCGCCGCAGCGCGCCGGCGTTACGACGACATCGTCACCAAGGACAGACCCGCCACCGCCGCGGCGCTGAGAGCGCTGCGCGCGGTGATGGATCTGCCCGCACCAGCGGCGCCCGGCGACGGCGCCGACCGGCTGACCCGCCACCGCCGCCGGCTCACCGAGCACCTCACCGGCGGCCTCCCGGCCACCACCACCGCACCACCCGGGCCGCGCCAAGCCCGCGACCTGCCCCGGCACGAGACCCGTCCCACCCCTGTGAAGCGAGGAATGCGATGACCCGCCGTGAAGACCTCCAGGCCCCGCGGCGCGACTGGCTGCAGCGGGCCCTGTGCCGCGAACAGGACCCTGAACTGTTCTTCCCCGTCGGCAACCGGGGGCCGGCCCTCCTGCAGATCGACCAGGCCAAGGCCGTGTGCAACCGCTGCCCGGTGCGGGCCGAATGCCTGCTGTGGGCCCTGGAGACCAACCAGGAATCCGGCGTATGGGGAGGCGTCAGCGAGGACGAACTACGCGCCATCCGCAGTCGTGCCGCCCGCGCCCGTCGTCTGGCCGGGAAGGCCAAGCAGGCCAAGGATGCCGAGAACACCGGCCACCAGGAGCAGTGCCGCCATCAGCCTGCCGCCGCCCCCGCGCTCACCAGGGCGTAACTCAGCGCCTACCGCGCACGGTCCGACACCCTCCGGAGCGCAAGCACAGCCCGGCCTGCCGGCGGCCACCCCTTTCTCCCTCGCGCGCGGGTGCGACCTCGGGGCGGAACCGCCTTGTTCGAGCCGAGGTGATATTCCTTGGAGGCCGAGCAACGCCCCCGCCCGCCAAGCCGATTGCAGTGCGCCCGGCCCGGGCCGTCCTGCCGCACCACGGGAGAACGCCGTGCCCGCCGACCCCTACCGGCCTCTCTACGAGGACAGCGAGATCTTCGCGCTGGAGCTCGTCCGCCGGGCTGCCGATCCGGCTGCCACCGCCCGCGCCGAGCACGCGGTGCGCGACCTGGCGCAGCGTCATCCGGCCCTGGCCGAGGAGGCCGCCGCGATCGGTCTCACCGCCGCGCTCGCCCGGCTGTCCTGCACGGTGCTGCACGCGGCCTCCTCGCGTCACGACCCGCTGACCGCCCAGACCCCGGAGGACCGGCCGGCGCCGACCGCCGCGCATGCCCGTGAAATCGCCGGTGTCCTCGACCGGCTTGGTGCCGGCCTGCGCAGCACCGGCGCCGCGCCCCTGGACGTGGCGCAGAGAAGCTTCATCGAGCTCACCCGCCTCGCCCTGGCCGAGCAGATGCCCGGCGGCCGCCCCCTGCGCAAGAGCGCGACGAAGCCTCTCGGCTGCGCCCTGGCCGCGCCGGAGCCCGTCGTCGCCCTGCTGCCGCTCGTCACTTGCGCGGCGCAGCTCGCGCGCGCCTGCCTGCATCACCTGCTCGGCCTCGACCTCCCCCTCGCGCCGGACAGTGACGCCGGCACCGCCCGCGTCGTGGACCCGGACAGGGCACTGCGGCAGGTTCTGGACGGTTTCGAGATGCACAAGATCACGCAGCACGCGGCCGTGGCCGGTGCGCTGTGACAGCCGCGGCCCCGGCGCGCAGACCGGGTGACGGTCCGTCAACCACCGACCTGAACAAGGTGGGATGCGACGCCCGCTTCCCAGCGGCCGATGGCAGACCCGATACCGCGGGGTAGCGTGATCGCCATCAGCATCCGCCAAGGGGGGAAGGATGTCATGGCGCTCGGCCGTCGTACCGCCGCGCACAACACCGTGCGCATACCGAGGACCGGAAGATCCCGTAGTGGCCCGCACGTGCCGTGCGCACCCTCCCGGCCGGGCGCCGCGAGCCGGTGGCCGTGTTGCCGGACGTCCGCAGGGAGCCGCGCCACCGCCGGCGTGAAGAGCCTGTGCGGCGGCCCGCCCCCACGGCCTCTCCCAGGTGCTGACTGTCCGAACGCGCCCCGGCCGTTCGCCTGAGCCGGATCAATCACCCCAAGCCCTCGCGCCGCCCTGCGTGCGCACCCCAGGGCCCCCGCCCGTGCCTCGCCGCCCGCACCTGCCCAGCAGGTCGGACGCCCGGGCCAGGTGGGGGCTCGTCTGCACCCACGCCCCGCCGCCGCGGGCCACACCCGAAGGACACCGACTTGACCACCACCACGGCCTACATCAGTCGCCCAGCCCTCGTCCTCGGCGAGCACGTCGTCGACGCAGCCCGGGTCCGCGACGACATCCTCGCCTGGAACCCCGACCACCCCAAGTACGAAGTCGCCCGCAAGGCACTGGCCAACCTCCCGGGCACCCGCCGCTACCTGCGCCCCTACGAGGAGATAGTCGCCGAGCGCAGTCCCACCCAGCGCAAGGACGACGTCTTCGGCGTCATCCTCGAAGCCGCCCAACAAGCCGCCCGTGCCGCCATGGACCACGCCGGCGTCACCCCCGCCGACATCGACTGCATCATCACCACCAGTTCCACCGGCGACCGCATGCCCGGACTCGACGTCCACCTGCAGAACACCCTCCCCCTGCGCCCCGACATCCGGCGCCGCCCCATGACACAGCTCGCGTGTGCGGGCGGAGCCCAGGCGCTGATCATGGCGGAGGAGCACCTGGCCCGCTACCCGGACGACAACGTGCTCGTCGTCGCGGGAGAGTTCCTGTCCTCGCTGTACCAGCAGTCGCTCCTGTCTATTGAGGACCTCATCTACAAGGCGCTGTGGGGGGACCTGGTGGCCGCCACCGTTGTCTGCGCCAAGCCGCTGGGCGCGGACGCGAGCCTGCGCATCGACCACAGCCTCGAGTACGTGATCCCCCACACCACCGACCGCTACCGCAAGGAGACCGACGAACACGGCGACCACTTCTCCTCGACCCGGGCATCGCTGCGTTCGGTCACCGACCTGTCCCCGGTCCTGCTGGAGTGGCTGGAAAAGAACGCACAGGGCCCGCTGGACTTCGGCGTCCTGCACCCGGGAGGCCCGGCGATCCTGGCCAAGCTCGCCACCGCGCTGAACGTCGGAGAGGAGTTCACCAGGCACTCGCGTGAGGTCCTCGCCGAGGAGGGCAACCTGGGCGGGCCGACCATCTTCTCAGTCCTGGAGCGCACGTACCGCACCCCTCCCGCCGATGGCGGGCGCGGCCTGGTCTTCGGCCTCGGCCCGGGGGTGGCGATGGGCGCGCTCCTGGTGACCTGGACCTCCCCGTCAGCATGACCCCTCGCCGGCGGGCCGCCCGGGGTATACTCCGGGCGGCCCGCACCCGCACGGGCACCCCCGCTCATATCTCCACCTCGGACGAACCGGCGTCGGCGGCCCGCGGCGCCGGGCGCCAGGAGGATCCGGACGGCCGGGGCCGGCGAACAAGGACCGGCGACGTGGGGGACAGCGGCACGAATCCGACCCGCCCGTACAGGCCGCCGAGGCGCTCGTCGGCGGCCACCGCCACCAGCGCGATGCCGTGGTCGTCGGCGAACACGAGCACCGAGCGCACCAGATCACGGGTCGCCTGACCGTCACGGCCGCCCGCCAGCGACCCCACCTCCGCCCACCGCCCCTGCCCCCGTAGGACCTTGACGTCACGGCGCAGCCGGAGACCCACAGGGGCGGCCCGCATGACAGAGGCGACCTGCCACAGCAGGAGCACCGCGACCAGGAGCAGTACCCCCGTCATCGTGTACCGGCTGCCGTCGAGCCCTGCGACGGCGCCCCCGACGCCGGCGGCCGCCAGACAGACGGGGACGAGCATGGCGGAGAACACCGCCACGACGCAGGGCAGGAGCAGCAGCGTCTGCAGGAGGCTTCGCGCCCAGGACTGGGGCTGGCGCAGTACCAGCGTTGCCGGCCCGCAGCACATCACCCGGCGCGCACAGCGGTGGACGGCCGTCTCAATCAGCCAGAACGGGGCGAACACCGCGCGCAGCCATCGGGGGCGGGCGGCGGCGGGGGCGAAGGCGTGCGCGAGAACACCGGCAAGCTGCGGCAGGCGCCACCACGGGGCGAGCAAGGCGGCCGGAGGACGCACCGCCGCCTGGGCGCGGACCGTCACCGCACTCCCTGCCCGGTGCGCGCGGTGGCCCAGGTGGCCTGTGTGAGGCGGGCGGCCTGGGCGGAAGCGTGCTGCAGGTGTCCGCGGGCGGTGCCGATCACCATTCCGGGGGTGGCGGTGGGATCACCGACGGCGGCGTTGATCGCCGAGGTCGCGGAGCGCACGTGATGCACGATGCTGGCCTCCACCAACTGACGGCCCCCGCCGTGGGCCATGCCGGGCCGGCCGTTCTGGTACATCGCCCAGACCTGCTCGGGAGCGAGCGATCCGGGCCCGGCGGTGCCGCGCCGGTGGGCGTCCCACACCATCAACGCCGGGTCGACGGTGCCGCGGTTGGCCACCGCGTCCTGAAGGGCGGTGAACAGCTGGGCCCGGCCCGGCTGGGTGAAATCCTCGGCGCGCAGCCAGCGGCCCACCTGCTCCAGCTGACCCGGGTCGCGCAGCAGCGACGACAGCACGGCGTCCTCGGTGAACGCCATCTCCGGACGCGGGGAGGACTGCGGAGCCATCGCCGCGCCGACGGCTGCGGGCCGGCCCATGGCCTGCTCCCAGCGGCCCTCCAGCTGCTGGAGGGTGCCGAGCATGGCGTTGATCTCCATCTCGGCGGCGGGCGTGCCCGGCACCTTCAACGTGTTCTCCACACGCCAGGAGCCCTCGGCGACCTGCTGCTGGATGCTGGTCTGCAGGACCCGCTGGCCGAGCTGGGCGGCGTGCTCGGGGTGGGGGACCTGCTGCGTGGTGGCGAGCGCGTGGACCTGCTGGGCGACGGCCAGCCAGGCGGAGGCGGGGACCGTCCAGTACTCGTCGGCGGCCTTGTGCTGCAGCTGCTCGTAGAGCATCCGGGCCAGCACCTCCCGCCGCTCGGCGGGGGAGTGGCGCATGGTGACGGCCGGGTGGGCGTACAGCTTCTCCTCGACCAGGGCCTTGTACATCTGCCCGAGCCACGGGTCCTGGAAGTCGCCGGCCTTGAGCCAGCCGGCCAGACGCGCGCCCTCCTCAGGCCGGGCCAGGACGGCGGCCAGCACGGCCTGCTCCGCGAACTCGCCCTGCGCGCCGACGGTGCGCTCCAGGCTCGACTGGGCCACCACCCGGCCGTACTGGGCGGCGTTGGCGGCGTCGGGCACACTGGCGGGCAGGCCCGTGACGTAGGCGGCGACCTGCTGCCAGTCGGCGGTGTCCACCCAGCCCTCGGCGACGGCCCGCGTGTGCAGGTCGTCCACCACCAGCCGCCCCAGCACCTGAGTCCGCTGCCGGGGCGGTGCGGCGAGAACCGTCGGATGGGCGTAGAGATGGTTGTCCACCAGCACGCGGTAGATCTCCCGGCGCCACGGGTCCGCGAAGTCCTCGGCCCGCAGCCAGTCGCGCACCTCCAGCGCCCGGCGGGGATCCTGAAGGACCGACCCCAGCAAGGCTTCCTCGGAGTACGCCTCCGGGCCGCTCACCGGAGCTCCACCGGACTCGGGGCAGCCTGCGTGAAGACGGCCTCCTGGGACAGGGCCCAGCGCCGAGCCTGCTCGTCCAGCGCCGCGACGGCCGCCTCCTCCAGCGGCTCCCACCACCCCTCACCCGCACGCCACCACCGTTCCACGAAGCGCACCGGCGCACCGGGGAAGTCACCCAGCAGCACGGCATCGCAGGCGTCCAGGTGCTGGCGCATCGCCTCGATGCTGACCGGCCCGGAGCGCAGCCGCTCCGCCCGGGCCGTGGCGAAGTCCGCCAAGGAGGACAGCTGCCCGTCGCTCAAGGCCATGGCCCCCGTCCCTTCCCGTCGTCGTATCCCGCCACCGCAGCCCGCCGAACAGGCACGTGGGGGCGGGCCCTGCCCAGCCATGAAAGGCCCGCACAGGGCACACCGGGCAGCTGACAAGGCGTCCGATCCCGCCTGGAGGAAACCGCGGGCGGCGTATCCCGTCAGGCGGGATACGCCGCCCGCCGGGCTGCGCCGAGGACCTGCGGCGCGGCACTGTGGCGGGGACCCGGCCCACCCGGGCCGGCCACCCGGGACGGCGAGCTCCCCCCCATGACCGCTCGCCGTCCCGGCCCATCCGCACGCCAGACCAGGAGGAGCCCGTTGGAGCGTGACGAGGTGAGCGACGAGGAGTGGGAGCGGGCGATGGGCCGCAGGATCGAGGACGTCTTCGGCCACGACGACGACGGCTACGAGCGGCGGGCGGACTGATCCCACCACGCCGGCGCCAGGGAGAACCTCGACGACCTGGCGGGCGCCGACTCTCGTCCCCTACGACGCTCTCGTCTATCCGGCCAGCACGCTGGCCGAGGTGTTCCTCAGCCCGTCCGGCTTCCGCCAGCTCCAGGCATCACCGTCGCTGGCACACCGCCCGGCACCACCGGCTTCCTCAGCGCGCCGCGCGCGGCCAGCGAGCCGCGCTGCCCGGCTTGTCACCCCGTAACCGGACAAGGAGGACTCGCGCGGTGCGCCCCGACTGGTGGACGGAACGGGACTGGTGGGCCGCCTCGCCGTGGCTGCGCATCCCGCAGGAGGAACGCACCGTCGAGGAGGACGATCCCATCGGCCGCCAGGTCGAAGCGGCGTTCACCACCATCGGCCCGTCCTGGCAGGTGGGGCACACCCTCTACACCCTCGTTGACCACCATGCCGTGACCGGCACCCGCGCCCTGTACGCCCTGCGCTCCTCCGGTGCCCTGCACCTCCTGCTGGAAGGCGTTCACCCGGAACACCTCTACGGCGCTTGGCTGCTCCTCACCTCCCCGTCGGCGCCCGACGAACCGCTCGGCCAGCTCGCCTTCGAGTACCTCCCTGAGGAGAGCTACACCACGGCGGCGCCGACCGATAGCCTGGACGCCATCGAGCGGCGCCGCTACCTCCAGGGCTGTGACCTCGACACTTGGGGCCGCGAGCAGGGCATCGTCGCGGCCGCCCCGGACCCCGACCCGGATGTGCCGGACAGCCTGCGCCTGGAGTCCTCCACCGTCCAGGAGCGGGCCGCCGTCGAGCGGTGGCTGCGCGACTTGGAGCGCGAACTCGACCTGCCCTCGATCCCCGACCAGGCCGTGCCGAGGCCCGCCAGCGCGGCGCTGGAGGACGCCTTCGACCTCCGGCCTCCCACTGGGTGGACTCCCGGACCGCTCCCCACCGGGAACGACAACGACAGCCGGCCGGACACCGCGGCCACCGTGCCGCGTCCCCACGGCCACCGCGGCGACGACGACCTCGCCCGGGCCCTGATGCATGCGGAGTGGGCGATGTGGCAGGCCGACCAGCGCGCCTGTGCCGCGTCCTTCGGCGGCAGCGGGCTGCGTGCGGAGGCCCTGTTCGGCCGGGGACCGAAATCCATGGCCCTGGCACGGCACCGCCGCCGACTGGCCAGCGCCGCCGGGTGGATGCGGCGGGCCCAGGACGCCGACGCGAACCGCGCCCGGATCGCCCAGGACGCGGCCTGCTGCCGGCAGGAGGCGGCCGCCGTCGACGCCCGGGCCGGGATCCGCCACGCCGCCCGGGAACGGAGACCCGTGGTGATTGCCTGTCGCGTTCGGGCCTGACCGGGCGCGGGTGTTGACGTGTCAGGCGACCTGGAGTCCGGAGACCAGCTCATACATGGACTGCTTCTCGGTGGTGCTCATCTGCAGCACGGCGGCGACCCGCTCCAGAAGTTGCGGGTTGGGATGAGGGACTTTGCCCCGTTCGAAGTCTCCGTAGTGGCGGCCCGACACCCCGACCATCTCGGCGAGCTTCTCTTGCGAGACCTCGACCCGGTCCCGGCAGGACGCCAGCATCCCGCGCAGGTCCTCGGGGGCGGACAAGATGTTCACGGACATGGCCGGCGGCCTCCTCGTGATGGTCGCCCGCACCACCGTACGCCCGGGCCGCGAGGACCCGACCCGGGCTCCGGCGATGTTCAGCGTCATACTGTCGGGCGGAGAACCTTGAACATAATCAAAGTCCGCGCGGCCACATATTGCACGAGCGCACCACCGCGTCGGCCGAAACCTCAGCGGGCGCACACCCGGCGCACGCACTTCGCTCCGGCGCGCGCCCCCCGTAGGCAGCTCAGGCGTGGGCGTCGGGCAGTAACCGGTCCACCTGCGCGAGTTCGTCCGTGGACATCTGCCCCAACCGCACGCACAGACGGCGCACCTGAGGGCTCCTCAAGGCGTCGGCCAGCGCCAGGTGTTCCTCGGGCTCCCAGACCGAGCCGGGGAAGAAGAAGCCGGGGGAGACCTGGAAGTGGTCGGCCAATGCCTTCAGGACCTTCATGCTCGGGTTGGCGGACCGACCCGTGCGCAGCCGGTAGAGGGTGTTCTCGTCCACCAGCGAAGCACCGGTCCTGGCGGCGATCGCCGCGGCGACGGCGGCGTCGGACGGCGGCCGCCCACCGGCCGGGGTCACGGCACGCCGCAGGGTCTCGAACCTCTCCGCCAGGCTTTGCCCGGGCTTGCCGTCCGCGTGAATCACAGCAGCTCCGCCTCCAAGTCGTGTCCCGGCAGGACCATCGGAGGAAGCAGTTCTGCTACCGCCTTGTCACTTCTGGTTACAGCCGGCCGGATTTCTACCTATGATCGCCACTTGCGTTCTCTGAATCTGTGCAGACTTCGAAGGCAGATGCCCCGACAGTGCCGCCGCACACCCAGAGCACGCAAGTGGATGGGCCCGAAGCCACGGGTTCCACTCTCGGGGAGGGACCAGACCTGTGTCCACGCTCAAATTCGCCACCAGTTTGCATGATGCGGACCTCCGCTTTGTAGGAGATCCCCCTGCCGCCCACACGGACCGGCCACTGGAAGGCGTGTACCTGTGGGGCCCCGAGCAAGTCCTCCATCCCGACCGGACACGCCATCAACTCGTCATCATCGAGGCCGACGACCCGCGGCTGTCCGACGGTCAGCAACTTACCGATCTCATGACGCATCTCGCCCTCCGGCAGGCAGCGGGGCTGGCCGTCGCGGCCCCGGCCACAACCGAGATCACCACCGACGTGCGCAGCGCGGCCCACCGCCACGCGGTGCCGCTGCTCACCGTATCCCCGCAGCCCGCCGCCTGGATGCGCCTGCACCGCGCGGTCACCGAAGAAGTCCACCGCAGGATCCTGCGTACCGCTCGCCTGCACTCCCAGCTCATCGATCAGGTACGCCACCTCGGCCGATCTGACGGCACCCAGCGGATCATCTCCTGGCTCGCCTCCACCATGGACGCCGAGATCACCCTGACAACGCCCCGGGGTGCCGTGCTGGCGGCCGTTCCCGAGAGCGCCCCGACCACGATGGTCCCGGCCGGCGCCCGAATCGCCGAACTGGCCGCCGCCGGCCGGGGCCGCTCCGCCGCCATCGACCTTCCCCACGGCCGCCGCCAGATACGCCTGTTCACCGTCGGTGCCACCCGCCCCGCTCCGGTCCTAGCCGTTGCCTGCGAGGACCTCTGCCCGGAGATCAGCGCTGCCATGGCACGCGTCCTGGACCTCCTCGCTGCCCGGCTGGCCATCGAGGAGGCCGACCGGGGGCGGAGCCGTCTGCAGTGCAGCGAGCATGTGGTGCGCGGCGCGATCCTCAACCTCCTCATGACCGGCCAGGTCAGTGCCGCCAGGAGCGCCGCGACCAGCCTGGCCCCCGAAACGCTGGACGACGGAGTCGCCCGCACCCTCATCCTCAAGGTCCCCCGGGCGCAACGGCTGGCGATCATCATGCAGTGCCACCAGGCCATCGGAAACCGAGCGATCGTCAGCGGCTGCCCCACACACGGTGACCGCATCATCGTGCTCATTCCGAGCACCGCCGGCGACCTCGAGAGCAAGACGATCAGGAGTCTCGTCACTTTCACGCAGGCGGCGCCAGAGCGCTACCTCGGCGGGAGCTCCCTCCACACCCTCGACGAGACCGCCAGCGCCTACCGGGACGCCGCCCGCGCCCTGGCAGTGGCCGAACGCACCTCCAGCCGAGTACACCTCTATATCTCCGAGGTCCAACTCGCCCACGTCCTCGACCAGCTGCACGCCGGCGCCTGGGCCCGGCATCAGCTACGCCCGCTGCTCGAGCTGCCCGACAACCGCCGCGACCAGCTCCTGACCACGCTCGGCCTGGGGCTGCTGTTCACTCCGGCCGCCACCGCCCGAACCCTGGGCACCCACCGCAACACCGTCGCGCGCCGCTTGGCCGATGCCGCTGCCCTGTTGGGAATCGACCTCCAAGACGTATGGCAGCGCGCTCTGATCGGCCTGGCCCTGGAAGTCTGGGCCGCGACCGCACACCTTCAGCAAGATCCGGACGCTCTCGTGGTCACGGACATACTGGACACCGCGCCGGTGCGACAGTGGGCCGAACGGTTCCTGGGCCGCCTGGACAGCGACCGGCGCCAGCTGCGAGAGACTCTGTCGGCCTGGATCCAGGCCAAGGCCCGCATCGAAGATACCGCCCATCTAGTGGGCCTCCACCCCGCCACCGTGAGGGTCCACCTACGCAGTGCCGAGCAGCTGCTGCAACGCCGCCTGCTGACCAACACAACCTCCGACGCGCCGGCCGGCTGCATCGTTCCAGGCGCCCACGATCTTGTCCTGGCGTTCTTCGTGAAGGGGGGCGGCACCACGCCACGGTCGGCTGCCGACCGGGCGGTTCCCTCCTGCGCCGGGTGAGAACCCCAGTAGGCGCCCCGGCGAGACGGCCAAGCCGGGCGAGGGGACGGAGCCTGCCGGTCAGCCCACGCGCTACCCTCTCCTGCAGCGCCCGCCGGCACCGAGATGGACACCTCGCCGGCGGGCGTCACCGTGGCTCGTGGCTGCTCCTTCCTGGCCGCCCGTCAGAGCAGCCTGAAGCTGACCTCACCCCTCCCCCCCACCCGCCCGGAGATCCCGCCTCGAGCCGGCCGGGTTCCCGCGCCATCGACCGACCAACTACCGCCTTGGGAGGCAGCGCTCTGTCCGGCGCCCGAGAATGGCGTCGCGATCACTCTGCCAGCGGCGGCCACCTCGTTGTCCTCAACACCCAGGTGGCAGTGCTCCCCTGCTCCTCGGGGCCCAGCACCAAGCCAGCCAGCGCCAGCGGTGCTGGTCGGTGCTGACGTATGCCCTGTACCGGCCGATGAGGAGCGGGTATCCGGCCGAGTCTGGGCCTGCGCCGGTCGGGCGGAGCGCCGTCAGGCATACGCCAACCTCCAACGCGTAGGCGGGCGTGACCTCACCCGAGAGCGAATTTGAGCGAGTTTCTTGGGGGAGGCATCGTGACGGCCTCGTTCAGTGTCGTAGGCGTGCAGCCGGTGCTGTGCCTCGGTGGACTGTCGGCGTAGGCGCGAGGAGCATCAATCCATGGTGCCGCCGGGCCAGGCGGGCGCCGAGCAGGCCGCAGCCGGTCCGGACGGACCAACAGTTCTCCATGACATCGGCCGTGAACCGTCCGGCCACCATGGCGCCAGTTTGGGTGAGGCACGACAATCCGTTGCCGACTACCGCTCCGATGCCGCCGACCATGCCACCAGAATCGCCCCGTCGACTCGGCACGTTCGAACTCATACCCTCTGGCCTGCGCGTTTCGAGGCGAGAACTCGGATCGCGAACCAGGCCCACGTCGCCGTTGAACCCCCCTTGACCCGCGCCTGAATCCGGCTAGGTTCCTCCCGCGCCGCGACCGGACCACCCGTACCGGGCAGCTTCGCGCCGCATCTTCGCACGCAGAGCCTCAATGAGGCCACCACGAGATGAGGAACCATGAGCGTCACCAGCCAGCAGGCCGAGGACTATCTGGACGCCGTCGACGGCGCCCTGACCTCCACGGGCCTGCGCCCCGAGAAGCTCACCGTAGGCGACACCGACGAACGTGCCGACGGCAGCGTGACCGCGCTTCCCGGCGCGGTCCTGGCCTGGCCGGCCGGCCACTCCCGGCTTGACCCGGACCGGTTTCCCCATGGCGCCGTCGCGACCTGGACCGCCACGCACGGCTGGCAGGGCGCAGCCGTCCGATCAGACGGAACCAGTGACATCCCCACCCCCCTTCCGCTGACACCCCTGTGCGATCCGCACCGAGTCGTCGAGGTCATTGCTCACGTCCTGCTCGGTCGGGCTGTGCCCGCCGCCGCGGAGCAGGACGCCACCGAGATCCGGGGGGCTCGCCGGCTTCGCTGCGATGGCGGACCCGAGGCCGACCCGGCACTGGCGGTGCTCCGGGCCGAGATCTGGGGCCACTTCCACAGCCACCCGAAGGGCAGGACCGATGACGGTCGCTTTGCCTCCGAGCTGGCCTTCCCCGTTGCCAGCGACGGGGACTGCTGGAGCCAGCACGGAGTCCAGATCACCTACGGCGACACTGCCGTCTTCGCCGACCTCGACGGGTACGACGAGTTCCTCGAGCTCATCGCCGCCCACTGCCCGATAATCGAAGGCCCGCTGGTACTCACCCTGTGAGCCGGGGCCTGCTCCTGAGGCCCGGCACGTTCGAGCCTCTGCGGCGGCATCCGCACGTGGCGCGCCCCCTTGCGGGAGCGGAGTAACCGCCGTGACCCGCCACGCAAGGGGGACGTGACCCCCCGATCCAGCTCAACGGCCCTGCTGACCCTGCCAAGCACCTGTCCGCCCACGGACGAGAACCACGAGAGATGGATTGTCATGAGCACACCCATTGCGTCGCCGTTCCCAGCCCTGTCCGACGTAGCCGACCTCTTCGACGACGACCCGCAGTTCGCACGGCACGTCCGTCGCGCCGAACTGCTCTCGCACGCCCGGGGACTTCCGCGCTGGCTCAAGGGCAACGCCGTCGACCTCGTGCTCGTCCTGCTGGCCGGACAGGACCTCGGCCTGACCACCTGGGAGACCATCAACAGCTTCTACCCTGACGACAGCGAGGAGAGCGGGCTGGCCCTCCACGCCTCCGCGCAGCGGGCCCTCCTGCGCCGCGCCGGCTGGGGCTGGCGCATCGTCGAAGCGACCGACGAGCGCTGCGTCGTCGCCGTCACCGACCCGAACAGGCCCAGCCAGGGCGAGCTCCTCACCACCTACACGATGCGCGACGCCCTGGTGGCGGAGCTGACCAGCGGCCCGCGGGCCGACTTCTGGCGGCGCTACCCCAAGCAGATGCTCTACGCCCGCGTCACCACCCTGGCTGTCAACGCCCACGCCGCGCACGTCGTGCGAGGAGCCCCCCGCGGCTGGGGCAACCTCCTCACCACCGACCCCGCCCCCCTCCCCGTTGCGACCCCCGACGCCACCCCACAGTCCATCCCGAACAGCGCCCCGACCCCGCAGCGCCCCCTTCAATACCCGGTCCCCGCGCCCGAACTCGGCAATGAGGCTCCGATGCCGCAGGGTGACGCCACTTCGGCGGCTGCGCCCGTCCTGCCGACTCCGCCGGCGAACCCGCTGCAGGCGATCGATACCCGCACGCCCGCCACTGCGCTGATGGTGATGGTGCCGGCCGCCGAACCCACCGATCGACCCACAACCGACCCGGCTGGCACCACCGAACGCGACGACCACACGCCCATCCCGGAGCACGCCGCCCCGGCGCTTCTCCCCGCCCCACCGCCCGACGTAGACCCGGTCCAGCGCACCCCTCACCAGAACGACCCCGCGACGGCGGCCACCGCTGACTCCCCTGACCCCCGCCAGGCCGCCTGGGAAGTCCTCCGCCGCGAGGCGCGGGCACTCAAGCCGAACGGCGTCTACCAAACCCTCGTCGGCAACGAATCCAAGATCAAGAAGGACAAGGCGAGCGGCACGCTCACAGACGAAGCCGAGCAGCGCATCCTCGAGGCACAGAGGACCCTCGGGATCTCCGCCCACGCGATCTACCGGCAGTTGCGCAAGCCGAACGTGCCCGCCGCATCCGAGCCCGACCAGAGCCCCCCCGTCCCGCTCCAGCTCGCCCCCCGAGCACAGTTGCCCGACCTGTGCCTCTGCGAGCAGGCTGCCGCTGGCCACCACCGCAACGACTGCCCGGACTCCCGACAGTGAACCGAGCCGAACTCGAAGGACGCCGCCGCCAGCTCGAAGACGGGCTGGCAGCGGTATTCCGCACCGCCACCGCCACCAACCACCACGACCCCGGAACCCTGTCCATCTCCGGCCTCGGCGGCTGCACCCGCCGCGCCGCCTACCAACTCGCCCGCTACCAACCGACCGACGACCATTCCCACCAGGAGCAGCGCGCCTCCCATCTGGGCCAGGCCGTCCACGACTGGGTCCTGCCTCGCCTTGCCGCCCAGCTCGGCCACGACCTCACCCTCGTCGAACACGACGTCGTCCTCGGCGTACGGGGCCTGCAGATCCCGGGGAGGCTCGACCTGTTCACCCCCGCCATCGGCGGCGGACTGCTCGTCGACCTCAAGACCCACGGCTACGACCAGAGCGACGACGGCGACGAACCCTCGCGCGCCCGCCTCCTGCAGCTCTACGGCTACGCCATGGCGCTACGCCTGATGGGATATCTGATCCAGGGGGTGGCGGTGGTGCCGATGTCGCGCATTCACGGCGGCACCTCCGGGACGTGGATCGGCGAGTTCGGGTCCCGGCAGGAGGCCTACGTCGACGCTCGGGTGCGCGACCTGCTGCGGCACGCCGAGGCACCCGCCTTCGCGCCACGCGACGCCCACCGAGGCCCTGGCCTGGACATCATCTGCGACTCCTGCCCGTTCATGTCCCGGTGCTGGCCCGGCGCCGAGCCGGCCCAGGCCGCCGAGGTGCGCACCAACGCCGACGTCGTCGCCCACGCCCTCGGCTACACCGAAGCCGCCGCACAGGAAAGCAACTGGAAGAAGGAGAAGCAGTACCACCTGGCAGCACTCGGACGCACCCGCCTGGGAGGCTACGAGGCCGACGGCTTCGAAGTGGAGGTCAAGACCTTCCCTGGTAGAAGGCGACTGGACCAGAGCGGCGCGAAGGAACTCCTGAAGGAGAACAACCTGCCCATCCCGTACACCACGGACAAGGACTCGCGCCGCGCCCTCGTCCACCGCCGACCGCTCTCCTGAGACCCGCTGCTCGAAGGACAACACTTCATGGCCGCGGCACTGCCGGCTCCCAGGGCCTGGCCGTGCCCGGCATCTTGCTCCCGGAAAGGGTCGTTTATGCGAGATGCTGCTTGTCGGAGAAGGCGGACTCGGATCGACGACGCCTCGTGAAGGCAGCGACGTCGAACCGGGCTCCGGAGAGCCAGGCGAGAGAGGCTGCCGACAGGATGTACGCATTGCTGGCTTAGCTCGGAAGAGCTTCCAGAGCCCTTCTGATCACCGGAAATCAGGCCGCGGCCTTGTGAGGCGTTCAAGCATCCTAGAGGTAGTCAGGTTGCGTTCTGCCGACAGCAGGTAGGCGGCCGGGGAGCCAGCGAGGAGCTTCCGGCGCTCCGGGCCCGGACGGCAGCGGGCCGGCCGTCGCGAGCATCGGTTCGATGTGCGGCAGCCTGAGCCGTGCGGATCCTCTGGGCGCCATGTCTCCCAGGATGAGCCGTCCGGCGCCCGGGCGGGCACCCCGCACCGCCAGGCGGCGCACCGCGGCCGTCCGCGCGCGAGCATGGGGTGAGCGCTGCCGGCCCCCGCTATCGCGTCGGAGACCTCCTGGCGGAGGCCGCCCGGCCCGGGCGCCGGCTGCTGGTCGTGGCGGTGGGGGAGGAGTCGTATCTGGTGCGGCGCCTCGACCCGTCAGCTCCCGGGGCAGGCGGGCCTGGAACCGCGGGAGAGCACGTGGGCGCACGCGGGTGTGAGGCGGCCACCCGGCCGGTCGGACGCCACGACGAACGGGACTGAGTGATGGGCTGGCCAAGCGGGCGGCCGGGCGGGTCAGCGGGCGTGGTTGAGGAATGCCCTGGAGCCGTCATGGAAGTTCGCCACAAGCAACTGGGCGACGAGGGCGCTCTCGATGGTGGCGAGGTCCGGCTCGCGGTGGGCGCGTGCCGGCGTGCCGGGATGGTGCGGCGGGTGGGAAGGCGTCGTAGAAGGTGCGGGAGAATCCGGAATCGCCGGAAGGAATAAGATGATATCAGACATTCTATCACTTCTGACGGTTAATCATCGTTTCGTTATTTGTTCGCAATGCCGGTTGGCATCTGAGTGCCAGTGGTGGATGAGAGGTTGGTGCACGCTGCACTTATGTGCGGCTTACCTATGCTCATCGAGCACCGATTGAAAGAAACTTGATGTCACGACGGTTCCAGGCCTCGCCCGCGTTCGCGGGTGGGGCCTTCTCAACGCGCAAGCTGCGCCGGATGTCCGGCCTTCTGACGCTGGGGCTGCTGGTCCAGACGGGGGTGGCGCTGGACGCGCTCGCCCCGGCGTCTGCCGCGGCGGCTCCCGCCCCTGCTCCGGCTCCCGCTCCCGCTCCGAAGGGCAATGAGGCGCCGGACGAGGCGTCGGCTCTCTTGTCGGCACGGTTGCAGGGCCATCGGGTCGAGGTGACCGGTGCCCGCACCGAGACGACGACGCTGTGGGCGAACGCCGATGGCACGCTCACCGCCGACAGGTCGACCGGCCCGACTCGGATGAAGGTCGGTGAGGCGTGGGTCCCGGTGGACACCACGCTGGTGCAGACGGCGGACGGCAAGGTCGCGCCGAAGGCACACCCCGAAGGGCTCGTCTTTGAAGGCGGGGACGCCGGGGTCACGGTGGGCGACAGCCTTCCCGGCACGCCCGCGACGCCACAGCCAACCGCCTCGCCCTCACCGAGCCCGTCGGCCTCAGCCACGTCCCCTTCCCCGGATTCGGCGGCCCCGAGCAGCTCGGCGTCCCCGACCGGTGCGGCGACGCCTGCCGCGACCGCCTCGCCGTCGAACAGCCCGTCAGCCTCCCTGGCCCCGTCCGTGGCCCCGTCCCCGACTGCGAGCGCGACGGCAGAGCGGGCCTCGCGGGGGGCAGCGCGGGCCGCGGCTCCCGCGGCTGACCCGGCCCCGGCGCAGCCGGTCGAGCGCGAGCTGGTGAAGGTCGGTTCGGGTGACCAGCAGCTGAGGTTCGGCTGGCTGGGCAAGCTGCCGAAGCCGAGGCTGGAGGGCAGCAAGGCGACCTATGTCGACGCCCGCCCGGGCGTCGACCTGGTCTTGCAGGCCACGCGTACCGGTTTCGAGCAGTTCCTGGTGGTCAAGGACCGCGCGGCGGTGTCCCAGGCGGGCACGCTGACGCTTCCGCTGGACACCACCGGTCTGACGGTGGCGCCGCAGCAGGACGGCTCGATCCAGCTCCTGGACAAGGTGTCCGGCAAGCCCACGGTCAAGATACCGGCGCCCGTGATGTGGGACGCGGCGGTGGACCTGGCGTCGCTGGAGCACCTGCACCGGGCAGCGGTGAAGATGGAGGTACGCGGTCAGGGTGCGGACACCGAGCTGGTGTTCACCCCGGACGCGGCTTTCCTGGCGGACGCCAGGACGCAGTACCCGGTGACGATCGACCCGGTGGTCGACGTCCTGAGCACGTACGACACCTACGTGCAGAGCAATGAGAACGTCGACGCCTCGTCGTCCGGCGATCTGAAGCTGGGCAGTTACAACGGCTCGGTCGTGGCGCGCTCGTTCCTGACGATCCCGGGCGGCGAGTTCAACGGGAAGCAGATCCTCGGCGCCACGCTGAACCTGTACAACTACCACTCCTCCTCCTGCCTCGCGAAGCAGTGGGAGGTGTGGAACGCCGGCGGTGCGGCCTGGTGGACCCGCTGGAACGACCAGCCGGTGTGGGGTCAGAAGTGGTCCACGTCGAACGACACCTTCGACGAGGACCCGGACGACTCGCACGACTGCGCGGCCGGTGACGGCTCGGTGTGGGCGAAGGCCGATGTCACCGACATGATCCGGTACTTCGCGTCGCACAACTACGCGGACTACGGCATCGGCCTGAAGGCGGCGGACGAGTCCAGCCCGCTGTCCTGGAAGCGGTTCAGCTCGGCCGAGGGCGGCGCTCCGCCGTTCGTCTCGATCACCTACAACTCGGTCCCGGAGACTCCGGCGGCGGTGCAGGTGCAGCCGTCCCAGCCCGGCAGCCCGGT
The DNA here is from genome assembly GCF_040298365.1 of Kitasatospora sp. NPDC001603. Lineage (NCBI taxonomy): Bacteria > Bacillati > Actinomycetota > Actinomycetes > Kitasatosporales > Streptomycetaceae > Kitasatospora > Kitasatospora sp. NPDC001603. The sequence goes on along the minus strand of NZ_JBEPAA010000061.1, from coordinate 7,634 downwards.
CTACACCCCGGACGCGAACCCCAGGTTCCAGGTGCAGGCCGCCGATGTGGACGGCGACCCGCTGAAGGTCTACCTCGACCTGTGGCGCGAGGGCACGTTCGTCGGCAGCATCGCCCGTGACGTTCCCAACGGAGCGATCGCCACCGTCCGCCCGTCCGACTACGGCCTGGCCCGACTCGACGAGGGCGTGCAGTACTCGATCTGGGCCATGCTCGACGACGGCAAGGCCCGCTCAGCCTGGGCCGGCACCAACGTCATCGCCGACACCACCAAACCCGGAGCACCGTTCGTCACCTCCGCCGACTACCCGTCGGACGGGCTGTGGCACGGCGCGGCCGACCAGCCCGGCTCCTTCACCTTCACCCCGCCCGCGGGGACCGATGACCTGGTCGGCTACACCTACACGCTGGACGGCGCCGCGCCGGTCACCGTGAACACGACCGCCTCCATCACCACCTCGATCACGCCGACCACCGAGGGCCGGCGCGTGCTGAGCGTGCAGTCCAAGGACCGCGCGGGCAATCTGTCCCCGCCGGTGACCTACCCCTTCCAGGTCGGCAAGGCGGGCATGAGCTCGCCGGTCAACGGCACCCAGGCCGCAAAGCGCGTCAAGCTGTCCGTCGACGCGCAGTCACAGTTCAAGCGGGTGCTCTACGAGTACCGCCGCGGCCCCGGCGCGACCGAGTACACCGTCCCCCGGACCAACCTCACCAAGGCCGACAACACGGCCGTCACCGAGGACAAGCCGCTGCTCGCCGACCTCGGCCCGCACGCGAACTGGACGGTCCTCGACACCCTCGGCAACGTGGGCGGCGTCGTCCAGGTCCGCGCCAAGCTGTTCCCCGAGGACGGCTCCGGCGACGGCTACGCCACCGTATGGAACACCATCACCGTCGACCGCAACGCCGACGGCGCGGCTGGTACGGGCATCGGCCCGGGCTCGGTCAACCTGCTCACGGGTGACCTGTCCACCGATGTCACGGACGCCAACGAGTTCGGCATGTCGGTGACCCGCACCGCCTCCTCGCGCGATCTCGGTCGGGGCTGGCAGCCGCAGGGCGAGCGCCTGACGATCAACCAGCGTCAGATCGGCACGGACCTGACGGGATTCACTCCCGGACCGGCCGACGTCTCCCGCTCGACGGTTCGTGGCCACGACAGCTCGACCGACTCGCTGCTGATCAAGCCCGCCGACAGCTGGGCCTCGTACGCGGCCGTCGGCCCGGAGTACACCTTCGCCCAGGGTATGCAGCCCGGTAAGACGTACCGCCTCACCGGCTGGATCTACGTCCCGGGCGCGACCGGTCTGAACCCCGACCGGGCCGACATCGGCCTGCGCATGGCGGGCGTCTACCGCACGCCCGCCGGCTACGGCGACGTGCTGTCGCCGAAGGCCTCGTTCACGGACGGCTGGCAGCAGCTGACCGTGGACATGGCGGTGCCGGGTGATGCCACCGAGGCGTGGTTCCGGCTTGGCAACGGCTTCGACGCGGGCACCGGCAAGGAGGTCTTCTTCGACGACCTGTCGCTGAAGGAGATCGTCGCGCCGTTCGGCCCGCAGTGGGCCGGCGGCCCGGACGCCGGCACCGGTTCGGACTACCGCGCCCTGTCCTTCCCGCAGTCCGACCTGGTCGAGATCAAGGGCAACGACGACACCGCGCTGACCTTCGCCAAGGGCACCGACGGAACCCTGTTCCCCGAACCGGGCGCCGAGTCGCTCACCCTCAAGCCCGTCCCGGCCGCGGCCGGCGCGCTGGTGCTCTCCACCTCCGGCCAGTGCCTGGAGGTCCCCAACGGCTCGGCCGGCAACGGCGCCCAGCTTCAGCCGGCGCCCTGCACCGGCGGTGCCAACCAGCAGTGGACCCGCGGTGACGACCTGACCCTGCGACTGCTGGGCTACTGCCTGGACAACGCCTGGGGCCAGGTCGACAACGGCACGCAGCTGGTGCTGTGGGACTGCAACGCCGGTGAGAACCAGCAGTGGGAGGTGCGCACCGACGGTACGGTCATCAACCGCCACTCCGGCAAGTGCCTGGACACCGACAAGGGCGCGTCGGTGTGGGTGTGCTGGGCCGGACCGAACCAAGTCTGGGACGTGCAGACCGCCGGCACCACCTACGAGCTGTCCGACCTGGACGGCTCGAAGACGGTCTTCGCCCGTCAGGCCGGCTCCTCGATCTACCAGGTGGTGAGCGAGACCGGTCCCGAGGCCGCCTCGACCACCCGCTACCAGTACGACACCACCGACGGCCGCTCCCTGGTCAAGCGTGTCATCCCGGCCGTGGAGCCGGGCGTCGACGACGTCAATCACTGCACCGTCAACCCGCTGCCGCGCGGCTGCGAGGTCTCGGAGTACGACTACGCCAAGGTCACCACCGCCACCGCCACCACCCCGGGCGACTACCTCGACCGGGTACGGGCGGTGAAGGTGTGGTCGTGGAACCCCGTGACCTCCCAGCAGGAGGCCGTCGAGGTCACGCACTACGTCTACGACGCGAAGGGACGCATCGCCCAGGTCTGGGACCTGCGCCTGGCCCAGCCGCTGAAGACCACGTACACCTACGACACCGACGGCCGGGTCACCCAGGTCAGCGCCGCCGGCGAGCTGCCGTGGAACTTCGACTACGGCAAGGCCGCCACCGACCAGGACCCCGGCCGCCTGCTCCAGGTCCGCCGCGCGACCCTGGTGCCGGGCAGCAAGGACCAGGTCAACGGGGAGATCGCGACCAAGGTCGTCTACGAGGTGCCGCTGACCCGCGGCGCGGGAGGCCCGTACGACCTGGCCGGCGCCGACGTCGCCAAGTGGGCGCAGACCGACGCCCCCACCGACGCCACCGCCGTCTTCGGCCCCGAGGACGACCCCGGCACCAACACCGCCACCGTGGTGAAGCCCGGTGCGGACGGCTACAAGCCGGCCACCGTCCACTACCTCAACGCCTCCGGCAACGAGGTCAACACCGCCAGCCCTTCCGTCACCCCCGGCGGTGACATCGACACCAGCGAGTACGACCGCTACGGCCACGTCGTGCGAACCCTGGAGGCCACCAACCGCGCCATCGCGCTCGGCACCCACCCGGACGCCGACAAGTTCATCGACGAGCTGAACCTGCCCACGGACAGCGCCTCCCGGGCCCGGCTGCTCGACTCACGGACCACGTACACCCCGGACGGCCTGGACGTCACCGAGACCCTCGGCCCGGTCTACCGCGCCTCGCTCACCGAGCAGGTCAACGGCCAGACCAACCCGGTCACCGTCACCTGGGAGGCCGAGAAGCTCCCGCAGCTCGGCGCGAGCGCGCCGGTGCGGGTCATCAACGACAACAACGCCCTCGTCTGGTCCGGCGGAGCACAGCTCAGTCTGGCCGGCACCCAGGCCGGCGTGTTCGACACGATGCGCGTCAGCGTGCCCGAGGAAGGCGACTACCTCCTCTCCGGCCAGCTGACCCGGTTCAACGACCACGGCTTCATCCAGTTCGCCATCGACGGCCACAACCTCGGCACGCCGATCGACACCTACGACGCCGACGACAACGGGGCCACCTCCCCCTACACGGTCGGTCAGTCGATCCACCTGGCGCGCGGTGACCACGAGCTGAAGCTCACGGTCACCGACACCAACACGGCCAGCCAGGGCGAGCGCTTCCACGCCGGCCTGGACACCGTCACCCTCACCAAGACCGCCCTCAACCAGACCCTCCTGCCCGGGACCTCGGTGGTGGCCCGGGACCACAACACCAGCACCTACGACGAAGGCAAGCCCGACGGCCAGGCCTACCACCTGGTCACCACCGCCACCGACGGCGCCCGCATCGAGAACTACGCCGACGACGTCGAACTCCGGGTCACCAGGACCGGCTACGACACCCCCATCGGCGGCACCGCAGGCTGGACACTGAAGACCGCCACCTCGGTCACCACCGACGCGCTCGGCGCCAAGCTGACCTCCACGGTCAAGTACGACGCCTCCGGCCGCGCCCTGGAGTCCCGCAAGCCGGGCTCCAACGGCACCGACGCCGGGACGGTGAAGTCGGTGTTCTACACCGCCGGCGCCAACCCGGACGACGCGGCGTGCGCCAACCGCCCGGAGTGGGCGGGCCTGCCCTGCGTCACGATGCCGGGCGGCACGATCACCGGGGCCGACGCCGCTCGGATGCCGACCACCCTGCCGGTGAAGCGCGTCACCCGATACTCGCCGTTCGGCGAGCCGGAGGAGACCACCGAGACCAACGCAGGCAAGAGCCGCAAGACCGTCACCACCTACGACAACGCGGACCGGATCCTCTCCACCGAGATCACCTCGGACGAGGGCAAGCCGCTGCCCAAGGTCACCACCGAGTACGACCCGGCCACCGGCGACATCGTCAAGACCAACGCCGGCGGCAAGTCGCTGACCCGCGTCCTGGACTCGCTCGGCCGGCTGATCTCCTACACGGACGCCGACGGCGGCACCACCACCAGCGAGTTCGACAGGTTCGGCAAGCCGGTCAAGGTGAGCGACCCGACCGGATCCACCACCTACGCCTACGACCGGGCGAAGGAGCCGCGTGGCCTGGTCACCTCGGTCACGGACAGCGTTGCCGGGGAGTTCACCGCCAAGTACGGTCCGGACGGCCAGCTCGTCGAGCAGACCTACCCCGGCGGCATCGTCCGCAAGGACACCGTCAACGCCGTCGGCGAGGCCACCGGCCGCACCTACACCCGCACGAGCGACAACAAGGTGATCTGGGCGCAGAGCGCCGACATCTCCACCCAGGGCCAGGTGGCCAAGGACACCAGCTCCACCGCCACCCGCACCTACCAGTACGACCGGCTCGGCCGGCTGGTGAAGGCCGAGCAGAGCACGGTCGCCACCGGCTGCGTCACCCGCCAGTACACCTTCGACGCCCACTCCAACCGCCTCTCCAAGCAGACCTCCCCAATGGGGACGTCCGGCGAGTGCGGCATGGCTGGAGCGGTCGCCGAGAGCCACACCTACGACAGCGCCGACCGGCTCACCGACGCGGGCTTCACCTACGACGCCTTCGGGCGCACGGTGAAGACCGCGACCGGTGCGACCAATACCTACTGGGCCAACGATCGCGTCGCCGCCCAAGAGAAGGGGGACACCAAGCAGGAGTGGGCCGTCGACGCCGCCCACCGCCTGACCTCGTTCACCACCAGCAAGAAGCAGGCGGACGGCTCCTGGGCCAACGCCACGTCGAAGCTGAACCACTACGGCGACGACTCCGACGAGGTCCGCTGGACCGTCGAGGACACCACCCAGGGCACCCTGACCCGCAACGTCTCGGGCCCCGACGGCGACCTGGTGGCCACCACCAGCAAGACCGGTGACGTCCAGCTCCAGCTCACCAACCTGTTCGGCTCGGTCGTCATCACCACCGACACCGCGCTGACCAAGCCCGTCGTTCTCGACTTCGACGAGTTCGGCATCCCCCAGGACGGCCAGGCCGGTGTCCGCTACGGCTGGCTCGGCGGCAAGCAACGCTCCGCCGAAGCCCAGGACGGCGACATCCTCATGGGCGCCCGCCTCTACAGCCCGGCGCTGGGCCGCTTTCTCCAGATCGACCCGATGCCGGGTGGCAACGCCAGCGCGTACGACTACTGCACCGGCGACCCGGTCAACTGCACCGACCTCGACGGCAACTGGGGCATGCCCAAGTGGCTGAAGAAGACGGTCGAGGTCGTCGCGGTCGTAGCCGAGATCGCCTCCAACATCCCCGGTCCCATCGGCGCGATCGCGGCGACGGTTTCGGCGGTGTCCTATGCGGCCACCGGAAACTGGGAGAAAGCCGCCGAAATGGCCGTCACGGCGGTCGCCCAGACAGTCGGCGCCGGCCCGGTGGTCAAGGCTGTAGTGGTCGGCGTCAAGTGCACCCGGGCCGCGACGAAGGCAGCGAAGGTAGTCCAGAAAGCCAAGGCGGTCTACCGGTACGCGCAGATTCAGAACTACGAGGCCAAAGCCCGTTACACCAGCAAGCTGGCCGACAAGTACAATGGTGGCAAGAGCCGGGTGTTCCACACGGGTACCAACATGAGATGGCAGTACGACCTCCGCGGGGCGACTCACACCATCAAGCTCGGTGGCGGGAAGACGCAGAAGGTTCCAACGCCACACAAGGTGCCGAGCCACCCCAACCCCAGGGCGCCGAACGGCTGGGGCCAATTCCAGAGGAACGATACCAAGTCGATGTCCTGGCGTGACGTCTATAAGGTGCGGAAGATCTTGAAGAAGAGGAACAAGTGAAGGCCCGATTTGACGGCATGAAGCCGTGGGGCGCCCCGGGAGACTACTCTGACGTCGACCTCCCGAACGGCGGCTTCCTTGATCTCCATAACGACTTCGGTCTATTGGGAGTCTCCTTGGTGGGTCACCCGAAGTCGACTCTGCGGCTGGAGTTCGGGCACCCGCGCCGTGGACGCTTCACCCTGGAGTTTCAGGACATCGGCGAGCTGATCATGCAGCAGACCGTGGTGAGCTCGGACGGTTGGCACGGTGTCCCCAACGACGATCCAGAAGGGATCGATACGATAACGTACTACGAGTACGGGGCCGATCTCCCGCCGGTGTTCGAAGTTCTGGCACCCACACTCCGACTAAGATTCCGAGCCTGGGACGTTGTTCTACGTCCGCTCGGGCGATAGCACTCGGCTCTTGGTGACAACAGCCCCAAATGATTGACCAGCAATGGTCAGTGTTTGCAGCATGGGGGCTGGTTGTTTAGGCCGCGATCAGCTTAGACAGACGCTCGGCTGGGGTTTCCCCAGCCGAGCGTCTTGCGTAGGCGGCGGTTAGTATTCCAGCAGGACTTCGGCGTTTTCCTGATCAGAAGGCTGCGCGGTGAATGTAGTGGCCCGGTGCCCGTCAGGCCGCGTTTGAGATCTGCCGTGCTTTGGGGCGGGAGAGGTCGTTGAGCCCTGCATGAGTGGTTTTGGGGGTGGGTACCCCGTCGGATTCAACGGATGAGCAATGGGCCCTGGTGGAGCCGTTGCTGCGAGCAGCGAGGGTGGGGTTGAAGGGCAGGCGGCGGGAGAAGCATCCGCAGCGGCGGATTGTGGATGCGATCTTCTATGTGGTGCGAACCGGGTGCGCCTGGTGGCAGTTGTAAGCACGCGTTCAAGCACCATTGGTAATCGCCGTGACCCGACGGAGTCGGATGTATCGACTGAGGAGCTGAAATGGACAGCGACGAGATGACTGAGAGAATCTCGGTCGCCGCATCATCTGAAGGTGTGATCTCCGGCTCAGTCGAACACGGGTGGAAGGCCAGGTTATCTTCATGTCTATGACTTTGGCAACAAGACCGTTGGGCGCAACGCTAGCCTGCGTGTTTCATCTGGAGTCGCGTCCGGATCATGATCGAAAAAGCGAAAGTGCCTTCTGAGCTGCAACGATGAGGCTTGTCTAAGGTCCCAGTCGTTCCAGCAGGAAGGCACTTTCTGCGTGCACCCTACCCGCTCACGTCCCAAGCTCGTTGTCAGCGCCGACGGGCATGGGGTGGTCAGCCGCGCCGGCTCGCGTCTGCTCGCGGATCTGGCTGGCGCCACCTCGCTGACCAGTGCCTTCTCGGAAGCTCTGCACCGGCTGCGGCCACGCGGGACCGGGCACGACCCGGGGCGCGTCGCGGTGGACCTGG
>NZ_JBEPAA010000060.1:0-47393 GCF_040298365.1 Kitasatospora sp. NPDC001603 | reverse complement strand
GAACTCGGCCCCGACGGTGTGCTCTCCGCCCTCGTCGACGCCGCCGCGCCCGCGCTGCGCGCGGACCGGCCGGAGGCCCGCCAGACGGTGACGGCCCTCGCGCACGCCTTCGTCCACGGTACGGACGTCGACTGGCCCACTCTGTTCGCGGGCCATGACCCGCGCCTGGTCGAGCTGCCGACGTACGCCTTCCAGCGCGAGCGCTACTGGCTGGAGCCGGCGGCTGGGGGCGATGTGTCCTCGGCGGGGCTGTCCGACGCCGGGCACCCGCTGCTCGCCGCCTCGGCCGAACTCCCGGACGGCGGAGCGCTGCTGACCGGGCGGATCTCCCTCGCCACCCACCCCTGGCTGGCCGACCACGCGATCGACGGGCTGGTCGTGCTCCCCGGTTCGCTGCTGCTCGACCTGGTGATCGCCGCCGGTGACCGGGCAGGCGCGCCCCGGGTGGCGGAGGCGACGGCGACGGTGCCGCTCGCCCTGCCGGAGCAGGGCGCGGTCCGGGTCCAGGTGGTCGTCGGGGCGGCGGACGGCGCCGGCCTGCGGTCGGTCGTCGTGCGGTCGTGCCCCGAGGCGGGCGACGGAGAGGAATGGACCGTCCATCTGACGGCCGCCGTCGGTGCCGAGCGGGAGCCGGCCGCTCCGGTGGTCTGGCGGCCGGGCACGGAGCTCGCCGCCGACACGGTGGCCGAGCGGATCGCCGACCAGGGCATCGCGTACGGACCGGCGTTCCCGGGGCCGCGGCGGGTCTGGCAGGAGGAGGCCCGGGTGTGGGCCGAGGTCGAACTGGCCGAACCGGGGGCGTTCGTCCTGCACCCGGCGCTGTTCGACGCGGCGGTCCGGGCGTGGACCGCCACCCGGGACGCGTCGGGGCCGCTGGTGCCGGTGTCCTGGACGGAGGTGCAGGTGCACGCCGCCGGGGCCACCGCCGTCCGGGCCGTGATCGGCCGCGCGGGGGCGACGGAGTCGCACCAGGACACGGACGCGGACACCGTCTCCGTGGTCCTGACGGACCACGACGGCATGGTGGTCGCCTCGGCCGGTTCGGTGCGGCTCGCGCCGGCGCCGTCCGCCGGGCGGCGCGGCGAGCCGGACGCCCTGTTCCGGCTGGAGTGGCAGCCGGCCGCCACCGCGGCGCCGGTGGACCGTGCCGACTGGGCGGTCCTCGGCGACCGGCCCGGCGGCCCGGAGGGCATCCGCGCGTTCGCCGGTCTCGGTGCGCTGGCCGCCGCGGTCGACACCGGCACGGCAGTGCCGCCGGTGGTGCTGGTCCGGGTGACGGCGCCCACCGGGGACGTACCGGCCGCCGCCCACACGGCGGTCCGGGAGGCGCTGGCGCTCGTCCAGGAGTGGCTGGCCGACGAGCGGTTCGCCGAGTCCCGGCTGGTGTTCGTCTGCGCCGGGGCGACCGACGGCGGCGATCCGGTGGCCGCCGCGGTCTGGGGTCTGGTCCGCTCCGCGCGGTCGGAGCACCCGGGCCGGTTCGGGCTGCTGGACGCGGACCTGGACCGGGCGGCGGACACGGCCGCGCTGGCCGCGGTCCCGCTCGGGGCGGAGACGGAGGTGGCCGTCCGGGACGGCGCGCCGCTGGTGCCCCGGCTGACCCCGGCGGTCCGGGCCGAACAGGCCGAACAGGCCCCGGACCGGGCGTTCCCGGCCCTGGACCCGGCGGGCACGGTGCTGGTCACCGGCGCCACCGGCGTGCTGGGCCGCCTGGTGGCCCGTCATCTGGTGACGGCCCACGGGGCCCGCCGGCTGCTGCTGATCAGCCGGAGCGGTCCGCGGGCCGAGGGCGCCGAGGAGCTGCGGGCCGAGCTGACCGGGCTGGGGGCGGAGGTCGTCCTCACGGCCTGCGACGCCGCCGACCGTGACGCGCTGGCCGGGCTGCTGGCCGCGATCCCGGCGGCGCACCCGCTCACGGCCGTCGTCCACACGGCGGGCGTGCTGGACGACAGCCTGATCACGTCGATGACCGCCGAACAGGCGGCCGGGGTGCTGCGCCCGAAGGTGGACGCGGCCTGGCACCTGCACGAGCTGACCCGCGGGCTGGACCTCTCGGCCTTCGTGCTGTACTCCTCGGCCAGCGGTGTGCTGGGCGGCGTCGGCCAGGCCAACTACGCGGCGGCCAACGCCTTCCTGGACGCGCTCGCCGCCCACCGGGCCGGGCTCGGCCTGCCCGCGACCTCGCTGGCGTGGGGCCTATGGGCCGACGCCAGCGCGATGACCGGGCACCTCTCGGAGGTGGACCTGCGCCGGCTGGCCCGGGGCGGGCTGGTGCCGCTGACCGCACGGGACGGCATGGCGCTGTTCGACGAGGCCGTCGGCACCGGTGAGCCGCTGCTGGCGGCGGTCCGCTGGGACGTGGGCGCGCTGCGTGCGCAGGGGTCGGCCCTGCCGTCGGTGCTGCACGGTCTGGTCCGGGGCCCGTCCGGCCGTCGGCAGGCCTCGGCCGGCCGCTCCGGGGCGCTGCTGGACCGGCTCGCCGCGGCCGGCGCGGCGGAGCGCGACCGGATCCTGCTGGACGCCGTGCGGGAGGCGATCGCGACCGTGCTCGGTCACGACGGCACCCAGCGCGTCCAGCCGGACCGGGTCCTCTCGGAGCTGGGGTTCGACTCGCTGACCGCGGTCGAACTGCGCAACCGGCTCGGCCTGCTGACCGGGCTGCGGCTGCCCACGGCGCTGGTCTTCGACCACCCGACGGCCGCGGCGATCGCCGCCCACCTGGCCGAGCGCCTGGTGCTGCCCGGTACGCGGGAGGACCACCCGGTGGCGAGCGTCGGCGAGGAGCTGGACCGGCTGGAGGCGGCGCTGGCCGCCACCTCGGTGACGGACCTGGACGGCCGGGCGGTAGCGACCAGGCTGGAGACGCTGCTCGCCCGGTGGCGGGACGCGATGGCCCGCCCCGAGGAGGCGGCGGACTCGGAGCGGATCGCCAGCGTCTCGGTGGACGAGCTCTTCGACATCATCGACGCCGAACTCGACCCCCAGTGATGGGACAAGTGACGGGTCCGGTGACCGGTCCGGTGGCCGTGCCGGTGATCGGACCAACGGCCGACCCGGCAGCCGAAGCGGCGCCCGGACCAGTGACCGTCCCGGTCGCCCGCCCGGGGAACGACCCGCACACGACGCAGCACGGAAGGGAACGACAGGTGTCGGAGCAGGACAAGGTCGTCGAGTATCTGCGACGGGTGACCGCCGACCTCAAGCGGTCGCGCCAGCGGGTGCGCGAGCTGGAGGACCGCGAGCACGAGCCGATCGCGATCGTCGGCATGGCCTGCCGCTACCCCGGCGGGGTCCGGTCGCCGGAGGACCTCTGGCGGCTGGTGGAGGACGGGCGCGACGCGATGTCGGAGTTCCCGACCGACCGGGGCTGGCCGGCCGACCTCTACCACCCGGACCCGGACCACCCGGGCACCACCTATGCGCGGGCGGGCGGATTCCTCTACGGCGCGCCGGAGTTCGACGCCGGGTTCTTCGACATCTCGCCGCGCGAGGCGCTCGCCATGGACCCCCAGCAGCGGCAGCTGCTGGAGACCGCGTGGACCGTCGCGGAGGGCGCCGGGATCGACCCGCTGACCCTGCGCGGCAGCGACACCGGGGTGTTCGTCGGGGCGATGTACCAGAACTACGCGCTGCGGCAGAGCACGGTGCCCGAGGAGGTGGCGGGTTACCTGATCAGCGGCAGCGCCGACAGCGTCGTCTCCGGCCGGATCTCCTACGCGATGGGGCTGGTGGGCCCGGCGGTCACCGTCGACACGGCCTGCTCCTCGTCGCTGGTGGCGATCCACCTGGCCGCCCGGGCCCTGCGGGCCGGTGAGTGCTCGCTGGCCATGGCGGGCGGCGTGACGGTGATGTCGACGCCGACGCTGTTCATGGAGTTCTCCCGCCAGCGCGGGCTGTCCGCCGACGGCCGCTGCAAGTCGTTCGCGGCGGCGGCCGACGGGACGGGCTGGTCCGAGGGCGTCGGCCTGGTGCTGCTGGAGCGGCTGTCCGAGGCACGGCGCAACGGCCACCGGGTGCTCGCGGTGCTGCGCGGCAGCGCGGTGAACCAGGACGGCGCCAGCAACGGGCTGACCGCGCCGAACGGGCCGTCCCAGCGCCGGGTGATCCGCCGGGCCCTGGCCGACGCGCGGCTGACCACGCAGGACGTGGACGTGGTGGAGGCGCACGGCACCGGCACCCGGCTCGGCGACCCGATCGAGGCGGAGGCGCTGCTGGACACCTACGGCCGGGACCGCCCGGACGGCCCGCCGCTGTACCTGGGCTCGGTGAAGTCGAACATCGGGCACACCCAGGCCGCCGCCGGGGTCGCCGGGGTGATCAAGGCGGTCATGGCGATGCGGCACGGGGTGCTGCCCCGGACGCTGCACGTGGACGCGCCGTCCCCGCACGTGGACTGGGCCTCCGGCGCGGTGTCGCTGCTGGCCGAGCCGGTGGCGTGGCCGGAGACCGGGCGGCCGCGCCGGGCGGCGGTGTCGGCGTTCGGGATCAGCGGCACCAACGCGCACCTGGTGCTGGAGCAGGCCCCGGCGGTCGAGGAGCCGGCCGAGGGGCCGACCGGGGAACCGGCCGACGGGGCGGTGGCGCGCGGCACGCTGCCGTGGGTGGTGTCCGGGCGCGGTCCCGAGGCGCTGCGCACCCAGGCGGCCCGGCTGGCCGACTTCCTGACCGCCGACTCCCTGACCGCCGGGGCCGCCGCAGGGTCCGCGCCCGGACCGGTCGACGTCGCGTGGTCGCTGGCCACCACCCGCCCGGCGCTGGAGGACCGGGCCGTGGTGCTGGGCGACAGCCCGCAGGAGTTGCTCGACGGCCTGCGGGCCGTCGCGGCCGGCACGGCCCACCCCGCCGTCGTGCGGGCCGAGGGCGCGGCCGGGACCGGCCGCGGGGTGGCGTTCCTGTTCACCGGCCAGGGCGCCCAGCGGGCCGGGATGGGCACCGGGGCGGCCGAGGCGTTCCCGGTGTTCGCGGCGGCGCTCGACGAGGTGTGTGCCGCGTTCGACCCGCTGCTGGGCGTCCCGCTGCGGGAGGCGATGGCCACCGGGGTCGCCGCCGACGGCCGGTCGCTGGACCGGACCGATCTGGCCCAGCCCGCGCTGTTCGCCCTCCAGGTCGCGCTGGTCCGGCTCGCCCGGTCGTGGGGCATCCGGCCGGCGGCCGTGGCTGGCCACTCGATCGGCGAGCTGACGGCCGCGTACGTCGCGGGCGTCTGGTCGCTCCCCGACGCCTGTGCGGTGGTGGCGGCCCGCGGCCGGCTGATGCAGGCGCTGCCGACCGGTGGCGCGATGCTCGCGGTGCAGGCCGAGCCGGACCGGGTGCTCGGCTGGGTGGCCGAGCAGGAGGCCCGGACCCCGGGGCAGCTGGCGGTCGCCGCGGTCAACGGTCCGACCTCGGTGGTGGTCTCCGGCCGGGCGGACGCGGTCGAGGGGGTCGGCCGGGTGGCCCGCGCGGCGGGCTGCCGGGTCAAGGCGCTCACGGTGAGCCATGCCTTCCACTCGCCGCTGATGCGGCCGATGCTCGACGCGTTCGGCGAGGTGCTGGCGGGGGTGACCACCCGGTCGCCCGAGCTGCCCGGGGTCGCCGCGGTGACCGGCCGGTGGAGTGACGGGGCGTCCTGGGGCTCGGCGGCCTACTGGGTGGACCAGATCTGCGCGCCGGTGCGCTTCGCGGACGTGACGGCCACCCTGCTCGCGGACGGGTTCGACACCTGCCTGGAGGCGGGCCCGGACGGGGTGCTGTCGGCGCTGGTCGCGGAGTGCGCCTCGGCGGTCCGGGCCGCCGCGGCCGGCCCGGCCGGCGAGCTGCCGGGCGCACCGCTGGCCGTGCCGCTGCTGCGCCGGGACCGCCCGGAGCGCGGCGCCGCGCTGGCCGCCGCCGCGGCCCTGTTCACGGCCGGCGTCCCGGTCGACTGGGCCGGGGTGGTCTCGGCCGGGACCGACGGCAGCCCCCGGCGGGTGGACCTGCCGACGTACACGTTCCGGTCCGACCGGTACTGGCTGTCGCACGAGGAGGGCGCCGACCCGGCCGGCCCGGCCGGGCGGACCGACCCGGAGTTCTGGCGGCTGGTGGACCAGGGCGACCTCGAAGGGCTCACCGCCGCACTGGAGTTGACGGGCGACGTGCCACTGAGCCGGGCGCTGCCCGCGCTGTCGGCCTGGCACCACTCGCGGCAGGCCGGCGAGCGGGCGGCCGACTGGCAGTACCGCACACGCTGGCAGCGGCTGCCCGAGGCCGACCTGGCGGACCTGGCTGCCCTGACCGACCCGACCGCCCCCGCCGGCGCGCCCGGCCGCTGGCTGGTCGTCGTCCCGGAGGGGGAGGACGACCGGCCGTGGGCGGCGGAGGTGGTCGCGAGCCTGCGCGGGCGCGTCGAGCCGGTGATCGTGCCGGTGGCCGCTCGCGCGGAACTCGCCGACCGGATCCGCGCCGCCCTCGCCGACACCCCGGCCCCCGCCGACACCCCGGCCCCCGCCGCCCCCGACGCCGCCCCCGCCCTTCGTGGCGTGCTCTGCCTGGCGGGCGTCGACGAGCGGCCCGAGCCGGACCACCCCGAGATCACCCGCGGCCTCGCCGGCGCCCTCGCGGTCCAGCAGGCCGTCACCGACCTCGGCCTCGACGTCCCGCTCTGGACGGCGACCAGGGACGCCGTCCCGGCGACCCCGCAGGACGGCCTCGGCGGCTACGCCCAGGCCCCGCTCTGGGGGATCGGCCAGGTCGCCCGGCTGGAACAGCCGCTGACCTGGGGCGGCCTGGTGGACCTCCCGGCCGCGCCGGACGGGCGGACCGGCGCTCGGCTCGCCGGCCTCCTCACCGGGGCGACGGGCGAGGACCAGGCCGCGATCCGCGGCGACGCGGTGTTCGCCCGCCGGCTGGTGCGCGCCCGGCCCGGCCCGACGCCGCCGCGCTGGCAGCCGTCCGGCACCGTCCTGGTGACCGGCGGCACGGGCGCGCTGGGCGCCGAAGTGGCCCGCTGGCTCGCCCGGGAGGGCGCCGGGCACCTGGTGCTCACCGGCCGCCGGGGCGCCGACGCACCGGGCGCCGAGGAGCTGGCCGCCGAACTGGCCGCGCTGGGTACCGAGGTGAGCATCGAGGCGTGCGACGTGGCGGACCGCGCCGCGCTCGCCGCCCTGCTGGCCGGGCTCCCGGCCCCGGTCACGGCCGTGGTGCACGCCGCCGGGGTGCTCGACGACGGCGTGCTGACCGCGCTGACGCCCGGGCGGCTCGCCGAAGTGGCCCGGGCGAAGGCCGCCGCCGCGCTGAACCTGCACGAACTGACCCTCGGTACCGAGCTGTCGGCGTTCGTCCTCTTCTCCTCCGTGGCCGGCACGCTGGGCAGCGCCGGCCAGGGCAACTACGCGGCAGCCAACGCGTTCCTCGACGCGCTGGCCGAGCGCCGGGTGCGGGACGGCCTGCCGGCCACCTCGATCGCGTGGGGGCCGTGGGCCGGCGCCGGGATGGCGGCGGGCGACGGCGCCCGGCAGAAGCTGGCCCGGCTCGCGGTCGAGCCGATGGCGGCCGGGCCCGCCCTCGCGGCGCTGCGCACGGCGGTGGACGCCGGCGCCGCCACCACCGTGGTCGCCGACGTCCGCTGGGCGCGGCTGGCCGCCGCGGGAGCGCCGCTGCCGCCGATGCTCGCCGACCTGCCCGAAGCCCGGCCGGAGCCCGCCCCGAGCGGCGCGACGGCCGGCCCGGGCAGCGCCACGACCGGGCTCGCCGCCCTGCCGCCCGCCCAACTCGACCGGGCCCTGCGCGACTTGGTGGCGGCCACCACGGCCCGGGTGCTGGGCCACCGGGACGCGACGGCGGTCGTCGCCGACAAGCCGTTCCGGGAACTCGGCCTGGACTCGCTCACCGCGGTCGAACTGCGCAACGCGCTGGGCACCGCCCTCGGCGTCACCCTGCCCCCGACCCTCGCGTTCGACCACCCGAACCCGCAGGCGCTCGCCGCCCATCTGCGCACCCGGCTGCGGGACGACACCGAGCAGCGGGCCGACCGGTCCGCGGCCGGTGCCGATCCCGCGGAGGACCTCGTCGCGATCGTCTCGATGGACTGCCGGTTCCCCGGCGGCGTCGCCAGTCCGGAGGACTTCTGGGAGCTGCTGCGCACCGGGCGCGACGCGGTGTCCGAGTTCCCGACCGACCGCGGGTGGGACCTCGCCACCCTGTACGACCCGGACCCGGAGCGGTCCGGCACCAGCTACACCCGCCACGGCGCCTTCCTGGACCGGCCCGACCGCTTCGACGCGGCGTTCTTCGGGATCGGCGAGCGCGAGGCGGCGGCGATGGACCCGCAGCAGCGGCTGCTGCTGGAGATCGCCTGGCGGGCGGTGGAACGCGCCGGCCTGGACCCGCTCGGTCTGCGGGAGAGCCGCACCGGGGTGTTCATCGGCACCAACGGGCAGGACTACCTGTCGTTCGTCCGGGAGATCCCGGACGGCCTGGACGGCTACCTGGGCACCGGCAACGCGGCCAGCGTGCTCTCCGGCCGGCTCGCCTACACCCTGGGCCTGCGCGGTCCGGCGCTCACCGTGGACACCGCGTGCTCGTCCTCGCTGGTGGCACTGCACCTCGCCGCCCGGTCGCTGCGCCAGGGCGAGTGCTCGCTGGCGCTGGTCGGCGGGGCGACGGTGATGTCCGGCCCCGGAGTGTTCGTCGACTTCAGCCGCCAGCGCGGACTCGCCGAGGACGGCCGCTGCAAGGCGTTCGCCGCGGGGGCCGACGGCACCGGGTGGGGTGAGGGCGCGGGCGTCCTGGTGCTGGAGCGGCTCTCCGACGCGCGCCGCAACGGGCACCCGGTGCTCGCGGTGCTGCGCGGCAGCGCGGTGAACCAGGACGGCGCCAGCAACGGCCTGACCGCGCCGAACGGGCCCGCCCAGCAGCGGGTGATCGGCGAGGCGCTGGCCGACGCCGGTCTGACGCCGGCCGAGGTCGACGCGGTGGAGGCGCACGGCACCGGCACCCGGCTGGGCGACCCGATCGAGGCGCAGGCTCTGCTGGCCGCCTACGGGCAGGAGCGCCCGGCCGACCGGCCGCTGTACCTGGGCTCGGTGAAGTCGAACATCGGGCACACCCAGGCCGCCGCCGGCCTCGCCGGGCTGATCAAGATGGTGCTGGCGATGCGGCACGGGGTGCTGCCCCGGACGCTGCACGTGGACGCGCCGTCCCCGCACGTGGACTGGTCGTCCGGCGCGGTGTCACTGGTGACCGAGCCGGTGGCGTGGCCACGGAC
Source organism: Kitasatospora sp. NPDC001603 (assembly GCF_040298365.1). Classification (NCBI taxonomy): domain Bacteria; kingdom Bacillati; phylum Actinomycetota; class Actinomycetes; order Kitasatosporales; family Streptomycetaceae; genus Kitasatospora; species Kitasatospora sp. NPDC001603. Next base: position 38,170 of record NZ_JBEPAA010000060.1, on the reverse strand, counting down.
CGACCGGCCGCGCCGCGCCGGGGTGTCCTCCTTCGGGGTCAGCGGCACCAACGCGCACGCGATCATCGAGGAGGCCCCCGAGCCGGAGCCCGGGCCGGCCCCCGCCCCCGCGGCGGACCTCGCGACCGGCTCCGTCACCGCCACCGGGACCGCCGCCGCGGCCGCCGGCGTCCTCGCGCTGCCGGTCTCCGCCCGGGGCGCGGACGCGCTGCGCGCCCAGGCCCGCTCGCTCCGCGCCCACCTCGGCACCCACCCCGACCAGACGCTCGCCGACCTCGGCTGGTCCCTCGCCACCGGCCGGGCCGCGCTGACCCACCGGGCGGTCGTCCTCGCCGAGGACCGGGCCGGCTTCGACGCCGGCCTCGCCGCACTCGCGGCGGACCGCCAGGTGCCCGGGGTAATCACCGGCCGGGTGGCCGCGGACGGCGCGGTGGCCTTCCTCTTCACCGGGCAGGGCAGCCAGCGCCCGGGAATGGGAAGGGAGTTGTACGAGGCGTTCCCGGTCTTCCGGGCGGCGTTCGACGAGGCCTGCGACGGGCTCGAAGAGCGGCTCGGCCACTCCGTCCGGGGCGTGCTGCAGGCCGGCCCCGGCTCCACCGGGGCCGCCCTGCTGGACCGGACCGGGCACGCCCAGGCGGCGCTGTTCGCGCTGGAGGTCGCCCTCTTCCGGCTCGTGGAGAGCCGGGGCCTGGTGCCGGACGTGGTGGCCGGGCACTCGATCGGGGAGCTCGCCGCCGCCCATGTGGCCGGTGTGTTCGACCTCGCGGACGCCACCGCACTGGTCGCGGCCCGGGCGCGGCTGATGGAGGAGCTGCCGCCCGGCGGCGCGATGACGGCCGTCGAGGCCGGGCCGGACGAGGTGGCGGAGCTCGTCGCCGAGCGTGCCGACCGGCTCTCGGTGGCCGCGGTCAACGGCCCCGCCGCCACCGTGCTCTCCGGCGACGAGGACGCCGTCCGGGAGGTCGCCGCCGTGCTGGCCGCCAGGGGCCGGCGGACCAAGCGGTTGCGGGTCAGCCACGCCTTCCACTCCCCGCACATGGCGGGCATGCTGGCCGCGTTCCGCGCCGAGGCCGAGCGGATCGCCTACCACCCGCCGGTGATCCCGCTGGTCTCCAACCTGACCGGTGCGGTGGTCGGTCCGGCCGAGGTGACCGGCGCCGACTACTGGGTGCGGCACGTGCGGGAGCCGGTCCGGTTCGCCGACGGCGTCCGGACGCTGGAAGGGCGCGGGGTGCGCACCTTCGTCGAACTCGGGCCGGACGCCGTGCTCACCGCGATGGTCCAGGACTGCCTCACCGATCCCGGGGCCGCCGCGGCCGTCCCGCTGCTGCGGGCCGACCGCCCGGACCGCGCCGCGCTGACGGCCGCGTTCGCCCGCCTCCACGTACGGGGACTGCCGGTGGACCTGACCGCCCCGGGCGGCGGCCGCCGGGTGGACCTGCCGGTCTACCCGTTCCAGGGCCGCGGCCACTGGCTGTCCGCGACCCGCTCCACCGCCATGACCGGCCGGCCCGGGGCCGGGAACGGCACCGGCCGGGAGGCCTTCACCGGACAGGAGCCGGCCGGCAGCCCGCACACGAGTCCGCACACGAGTCCGCACACGTATGTGCGGCCGGGGTCGAAGCCGGACGAGGCCGAGACCGGGAGCGAGACGCTGCGCCGACGGCTCCGCGAAGCGCCGCCCGCGTCCCGGACGGCGCTGCTGACCGAGGTGGTGCTGGATCAGGTCGCCGCCGTGCTCGGCGATCCGGACGCGCCCGCCGGGCCGGCCGACGCCTTCACCGAACTCGGGCTCAACTCCCTGGGCGCGGCGGAGCTGCGCACCCGGCTGCACGAGGCGACCGGGGTCCGGCTGGCCCCGTCGGCGATCGTCGAGTGCCCGACGGGCGCGGCGCTGGCCGCCCTGCTGACCGAGCGGATCGTCGACGCACCCCCGGTGGACCCGACTCCGACTCCCACTCAGGCTCCGACTCAGGCTCAGGCTCCGGCCCCGAACGGGTCCGAGACCCCGCTGGTGGCGCTGTTCCGGCAGGCCAGCCTGGCCGGCCGGGCCGGCCAGGGGCTGCGCCTGCTCGCCGCCGCCGCCCACCTGCGCGACGAACCGGACGGCCCGGACCGCCCGGACGGACCGGACGCCCCGGCGTCGGCGCCGCCCGCACCGCGGAGCGCCCGCTTCGCCGAGGGACCGGCCGGACCGCCCCTGGTCTGCTTCCCCTCGCTGGTGGCACCCGCGCACGCCTACCAGTACGCCCGGTTCGCGACCGCGTTCCGGGGCCGCCGGGGCCTGACCGTGCTCGTGCCGTCCGGGTACGCGGCCGGTGAGGCACTGCCCCGCACCCTGGCGGAGTTCGTCGGCCGCCAGGCGGCCGCCGTCCGCGCGGAGCACGGCGACCGGCCCGTCGTCCTGGTGGGCTACTCGTCGGGCGGCTGGGTCGCGCACGCCGTGGCCGGAGCGCTGGCGCAGGAGGGAGCGGCCCCGGCCGCCGTGGTCCTGCTCGACAGTCACCTGCCGGGCAGCCCGGGTCTCACCGCCCTGGAGTCGACGCTGTTCACCGCCCTGGCGGACCGCGCGGAGCTGGTGGAGGCGACCACGGACGCCGGACTCAGCGCGATGGGCCGTCACTTCGACCTGTTCCGCGACTGGCGGCCGGCGCCGGTGGCGAGCCCGGTCCTGCTCGTCCGGGCGACCGAGTCCCTCCCCGGCACCGCGGCGGACCGACCGGTCCCCGCGGCGTCCTGGCCCACCCGGCACACGACGGTCGACGTGCCGGCAGATCACCTGACCATCATCGGAGACTCCGGACCCTCGACCGGCCGTGCCGTCGAGTCGTGGCTGTCCGGATCGGTACCGGAGGAAGAAGCACCGCGATGACCACCGAATCCACCCCGCCCGCACCGGCCCCGGAGGCCGACACCGTGTTCGGTCCGACGTTCATGCAGAACCCCTATCCCTCCTACGACGTCCTGCGCACCGAGGCGCCGGTCGGCCGGCACGTGGTGAAGACGCTCGCCTCGGAGGTCAACGCCTGGGTGGTGACCCGGCACGAGGACGTCCGGGCGCTGCTGGCCGACCAGTCGCTGTCCAAGGACGCGCTCGGCCTGCCCCGGATCATCGAGCGGCACGCCCTGCACCCCGACGGCTCGGCGGGCAGCAACCCGCGCAGCATGCTCTTCAGCGACCCCCCGGACCACACCCGGCTGCGGCGGATCGTCTCCAAGGCCTTCACCATGCGCCGGGTCGAGCAGATGCGGCCGTGGATCGAGGAGTTGGCCGACGACCTGGTCGAGGACGTCGTGCCGGGCGCGGAGTTCGACCTGGTCGAGCAGATCGCCCTGGCCTTCCCGATCTACGTGATCGGCGCCCTGCTGGGCGTGCCGGTGTCCGACTTCGCCGATCTGCGCCGCTGGAACGGCGTGCTCACCAGCGTCCGGTCCACCGCCGCCGAGAAGCGGGAGGCGGTCGGGCTGGCGTACGGCCACCTGGCGGCGGTGGTCGAGGCCAAGCGCAAGGAGCCCGCCGACGACCTGGTGAGCGCGCTCATCGACGCCGAGGACGACGGCAACCGGCTGGACGGCGGCGAACTGATCTCCAGCCTGTTCCTGCTGATGAACGCGGGCTACGAGACGACCGCGAACATGATCAGCAGTGGCGTGCTGGCGCTGATCCAGCACCCCGACCAGCTGGGCCGGCTCCGGGCCGACCCCACCCTGCTGGCCGGTGCGGTCGAGGAATTCCTGCGCTACGAGAGCCCCTTGAACCTCGCCACCATCCGCTGGACCACCAAGCCGGTCCAGGTGGGCGAGGTGACCATCCCGGCGGACGAGATCGTCTTCGTCTCGCTCTGCGCCGCCAACCGGGACCCGGCGGTCTTCGCGGACCCCCACCAGCTGGACGTGGGCCGCACCAGGAACCAGCACCTGTCCTTCGGCCACGGCATCCACCACTGCATCGGCGCCCCGCTGGCCCGGCTGGAGGGCGAGGTGCTGTTCGGCCGCCTGCTGAGCCGCTTCCCCCGCTGGGAGCTCGCGGTGCCGGCCGACCGGCTGGTCTGGCGGCACAGCCTCCAGTTCCGCGGGCTGGAGAGCCTGCCCGTCCTGCTGTCCTGACCGGCACCCACCCGGCCCGCCCGGCCCACCCGGCCCGCCCGGCCCGTTCCGTACGACCGAGCGTGCCCGACACATCCCGACCAACAGATTCCGACCGACACATCCCGACCCGAGAGAGACGAGATCACGATGACCGACAACGCGGTAGCCGGCACGGCGGTGGGCGAGGGCAAGGTCGCGGCCTTCTTCGACGCGTGCGCCCGGGACGCCTTCGACGAGGCGGTCGCCTGCTTCGCCGAGGACGGCGTCTGGAGCGTGGCCGAGGGGCCCGAGCCCGGCACCACCTACCGGCGCGACGAGATCCGGGACTACCTGGTGGACCTGGTCAAGAAGCGCGAGGAGTTCGGCGATCAGGGGATCGCCCTGGTCTTCGAGCCGGCCGTGGTCGTGGGGGACCGGCAGATCATCGAGTTCACCCTGCGCGACGCCACCGGCCGGGTGCTGGACCGGGGCGTGGACCTCTTCACGCTCAAGGACGGCCTGATCCTCGTCAAGGACGTGTTCCGCAAGGCCTGACAACCCCGGTACCCGACCGCCCCGGCTCGTCCCAGGGCACCCGACCCCACCCGTCATGACCGCCGGGAGCACCCGGCACCCCTACCGAAGGAACGATGGACAATGTTCGAGAACCTCAGTGAGCACCTGGTCACCTTCGCCAACGACATCGACTTCGAGGACCCGAAGGTCGGACAGAGCGGCACCTACGTGGCGGAGCTGCGCGACCCGTCGGGTGCCGCGATCGGTACGGTCGACGGCTTCTACAAGATCGTCACGCGCCGCGAGAGCGACGACGAGCTGATGACCTGCATCACCGAGAAGATCGCGCTCGCCGACGGCGACGTGCACGTCGAGGCCTGGGCGCGGTTCAGCAACCTGGTCTCCGGTGAGTGGCTCTACTGCCCGGTGGTCGGCGTGAGCGGCAGCTACGCCGGGCGCACCGGGGTCCGCCAGTGGCGCCCGGTCGACCCCGGCAAGGTCGCCGAGGCCAAGCTGGTCTTCTTCTCGACCCTGCTCTCCTAGCCCGGACGCATGGACACGACTCCGGACACGGCCGGCCCCGCGGGCCCCGCGAGGTCCGCGGACCTCGCGGGCTTCGCGGGCAAGGTCGTACTGATCACCGGCGGGGGCGGCGGAATCGGTTCCGCCGCCGCCCGGCGGTTCACCGCCCAGGGCGGTCACGTCGTGCTGGCCGACATCGACCGGGCCCGCGGCGAGGCGGTCGCCCGGGAGACCGGCGCCCTGTTCGTCCGGGCGGACACCGCCGAACTGGCCGACAACGAGCGGCTGGTGCGGGCCGCGGTCGACCGGTTCGGCGGCCTGGACGCCGTCTGGCTCAACTCCGGTGTCCTGGCCGGGAGCGCGATCGGCGACGGGTTCGATCCCGAGGCCTACCGGCGGCTGCTCGCGGTCAACGTCGACTCGGTGGTCTACGGGGTGCAGGCCGCGCTCCCGGCGCTGCGGGCCCGTGGCGGGGGCTCGATCACGGTCACCGCCAGTACCACCGGGCTGCGTCCCTCGCCCGACGTGTTCTACGCCGCCTCCAAGCACGCCGTGGTGGGGCTGGTCCGGTCGCTGGCGCCGGCCCTCGCGGGCGACGGCGTCACCCTCAACGTGCTCTGCCCGGGCGCGGTCGAGACGCCGCTGATCGCCGGGCGCCTCGCCGCCTGGCGGGCCGCCGGGGTGGCGGTGGCCGCCCCGGACCTCGTGGTGGACGCGATGGCCGTCGCCGTGCGGGACGGGCGCACCGGACAGGCGTGGGTCGTCGCGGCGGACACCGGCATCACCCGCTTCGAGTTCGCCGACCTGGTCGTCGCCGGGGAGGGCCGGCTGCGCTTCGCCGACGGCCGGGTGACCAGCACCACCGCCGGTCCGCACGACGACGGCGGCCACGACGCCCCGGTCGACCCGCCCGGCGCCCGCCCCGGCGACCCGGCGGCCGCCCCCGCCGCCCCGCCGGCCCCGGGTCGGTGACCCGGGGCCGGCCCCTGCCTCTGCCCACCGTCATGAGAGAGGACCCGAATGCTGTCCATCAAGGCCGCCGTCGCCCGAGGCAAGGGCGGGCCGTTCACGGTCGAGGACGTCCTGCTGGAGCCGCCCCGGGCCGACGAGGTGCTGGTCCGGCTCGTCGCCACCGGCCTGTGCCACACCGACCTGCTGGCGCTGGACCAGATCCTCCCGCCGGGCCTGCCCGCCGTCCTCGGGCACGAGGGCAGCGGTGTGGTCGCGGCCGTCGGCGCGGGGGTGACCTCGGTCGCCCCCGGCGACCCGGTGGTGCTGGCGCCGATGAGCTGCGGCTCCTGCCGTCCCTGCCTCACCGGCCACCCGATGCACTGCGCGTCGTTCCTGCCGCTCAACCTGCGCGGCCGGCGGGCGGACGGCTCGACCGCCTACCGGGACGCGGACGGCGCCGAGATCAACGGGCACTTCTTCGGCCAGTCCTCCTTCGGGGACCACGTCGTCGCCCACCGGCGCAGTGTCGTGAAGGTCCGTGAGGACGCCCCACTCGAACTGCTCGGCCCGCTGGGCTGCGGGCTGCAGACCGGCGCGGGCGCGGTGCTCGGGGTGTTCGCGGCACCGCCCGGGAGCAGTCTCGTGGTGTTCGGCGCCGGGCCGGTGGGGCTGGCGGCGGTGATGGCGGCCAGGATCGCCGGCTGCTCACGGATCATCGCCGTCGACCTGAACCGGGCCCGGCTGGACCTCGCGCTCGAACTCGGTGCCACCGACGTGCTCGACGGCGCCCAGGACGGCGTGGCGGCCGCCGTGGTCCGGCTCAGCCGGGGCGGTGTCGACTTCGCGCTCGACGCGGTGGGCCTGCCGCGGACCGCCCGGGCCGCCGTGGAGTCGCTGGCGGTCGGCGGAACGGCCGGCATCGTCGGTTCGGCGGGCACCGGGCAGGACCTCTCGGTCGGGCTGGTCCAGCTGCTCGGCCGCACGGTGAAGGGCATCCTCCAGGGCGACAGCGTCCCGCAGCTGCTGATCCCGCAGCTGCTGGACTTCTTCCTGGCGGGCCGGTTCCCGCTGGACCGGCTCGTCCGGTCGTACCCGCTGGCCGACATCAACCGCGCGGTCGCGGACTCGGTCGCCGGAGCTGCCGTCAAACCGGTACTGCTGCACGGCCCGGCACCCGCCTGAGCCCGGTGCCCGCCGGGTGCCCGCCGGGTGCCCGCCCGCCCCCTACGGGCCCGGGCGGGCACCCGCGCCTCCCGCGCGACCTACAGCGCGTACGGCCGGTGCGTCCGGGCGAAGGCCGCGGCGTCCCAGTCGCCGCCCAGCTCGGGCGCCAGCGAGGCGACGGCCAGCGCGGCGAAGTCCGGCGCGCCGCCCGCGTGCGCCGGGAGGGCGCCGAGCAGCGGAGCGTCCGCCGACCGGGGCAGGTCGGCGAGGTTGCAGCGCTCGGCGAGCCCGGGGCGCTGCGGCCAGGAGCCGACGACGACGCCGGCCAGCGGCAGCTCGCGCGCCCGCAGGGCCTCCGCCGTGAGCGCGACGATGTTGAGCGTGCCCAGCCCCGCCGAGGCCACCAGCAGCACCTCGGCCGCGAGACCGGCCCGCCGCACCGCGCGCGCCTGGTCGGCCAGCGTCCGGCCCTCGTCGTCGTAGTGCACCAGCAGTCCGCCGGCGCCCTCGACCAGTACCAGCTCGTGCGACGCGGCCAGCGCCGCGACCTCCGCCGCCACCTCGTCGGGCGACACCGGGGGCAGTCCGGCGCGCCGCGCCGCCGTGTTCGGGGCCAGCGGCTCCGGGTACCGGGCCAGCTCGCGCGTGGTCAGCCGACCGGCCGGCGCGCCCGCGGCCGGGTCGGCGGCGAGGCGGCGGACGTCGTCCACGTCGCCCGGCTCGCCGGCGGCCAGACCGGTCTGGCCGGGCTTCAGCACCGCGACCCGCGCGCCGCCCCGCAGCGCCGCCGAGGCGACGGCGGCGGTGGCGACGGTCTTGCCGACCTCGGTGTTGGTCCCCGTGACGAACAGGATCCGCGCGCTCATCCGGCCACCGCCGCCGCCGTCACGGCCGCGGCGATCCGCGCCACGTCCTCGTCCTGCGTCACGTACGGCGGCATCGTGTAGAGGAGGTCGCGGAACGGCCGCAGCCAGACGCCCTCCCGGGCTGCGGCCTCGGTCGCCGCCGCCACGTCCACCGGGTGGTCGAGCTGCACCACCCCGATGGCCCCCTGCACCCGTACGTCCCGGACCCCGGGCAGCTCGGCGGCGTCCGCCAGGCCGTCCCGCAGGCCGCCCTCGATCCGCTTCACCTCGACCTGCCAGTCCTGGCCCAGCAGCAGGTCGATCGAGGCGTTGGCGACCGCCGCGGCCAGCGGGTTGCCCATGAACGTCGGCCCGTGCGCCAGCACCGGCATCTCGCCCCGGCTGATCCCGTCCGCGACCTCGGCGGTGCAGAGCGTGGCCGCCATGGTCAGGTAGCCGCCGGTCATCGCCTTGCCCAGGCACATGACGTCCGGCGAGACGCCGGCGTGGTCGGCCGCGAACAGCGCGCCGCTGCGGCCGAACCCGGTGGCGATCTCGTCGAAGACGAGCAGCACCCCGTACCGGTCGCAGAGTTCGCGCAGCATCCGCAGGTAGGCCGGGGAGTGGAACCGCATCCCGCCCGCGCCCTGCACGACCGGCTCGACGATCACGGCGGCCAGTTCGCCCGCGTGCCGCTCCATCAGCGACTCGAACCGCGCCGCGTACCCGGCGTCCGGCGGGGCGTCGAAGCCGGCCGGCGGCTGGGGTGCGAAGAGCTGGTCGGGCAGCACCCCGCCCCAGAGGTGGTGCATGCCGCCCTGCGGGTCGCAGACCGACATCGGGTGGAAGGTGTCCCCGTGGTAGCCGCCGCGCCAGGTGAGCAGCCGCCGCTTCTCCGGCCGCCCGACGGACTGCCAGTACTGCAGGCACATCTTCATCGCCACCTCGACCGCCACCGAGCCGGAGTCTCCCAGGAAGACGTGCCGCAGCGGTTCCGGGGTGATCTCGACCAGCCGGGCGGCGAGCCGTACGGCGGGCTCGTGGGTGAGCCCGCCGAACATCACGTGGCTCATCCGGCCCAGCTGGTCGCGCACCGCCTCGTCCAGCACGGGGTGCCCGTAGCCGTGGATCGCCGCCCACCAGGACGACATGCCGTCGACCAGCTCGCGGCGGCCCGCGACGGGCTCGGCGAGCCGCAGCCGCACCCCGGACGCCGATTCGACGACGTAGGGGGTGGCGGTGCCGGGCATCGGGCCGTACGGGTGCCAGACGTGCGCCCGGTCGAGGGCGAGGAGGGTGTCGGTGGTCAGCTGAGCCATGGTGAGTCTTTCCCTGCGGACGGTCAGGCGTTGGGGGCCAGCTCGGTACCGGCACCGCGCCGGCGGACCCGGACGAGGTCGCTGCGCAGCCCGTCGCCGGTGTTCGCCCCGGCGACGGCCGTCCCGGCCCCGGCGGTCTCGGTGGCCTCGGCGGTGTCCGCCTCGACGGCCGGCGCGGTATGCCCGCCGCAGGGCCCGCAGCCCCCGGCCTGCTCCGCGGTCGGCTGTTCGGCCGGCGCGGCGTGCCCGCCGCACGGCCCGCAGCCGCCGCCCGTCCCGCACGCGCCGCCCTCGGCGGCGGCCGCGATGTCGGCCCGGTGCCGGGGCAGGGTGGCCTCGCCGGCGCCCTCCACCTCGAAGCCCGCGTCCTTGATCATGTCGAGGTCGGCCTGGCCGGCCTGGCCCTCGCTGGTCAGGTAGTCGCCCAGGAAGATCGAGTTGGCGATGTGCAGGCCCAGCGGCTGCAGCGAGCGCAGGTGGACCTCGCGCCCGCCCGCGATCCGGACCTCGACGTCGGGGCAGACGAAGCGGACCATCGCCAGGATCCGCAGGCAGCGCTGCGGGGTGAGGTTCCACTCCTTGGCCAGCGGGGTGCCCTCGAACGGGATGAGGAAGTTGACCGGCACCGAGTCCGAGCCCAGCTCGCGCAGCGCGAAGACCACGTCGACCAGGTCGCCGTCGCTCTCGCCCATGCCCGCGATCAGGCCGGAGCAGGCGGACAGGCCCGCGCCGTGCGCCTTCTGCACGGTGTCCACCCGGTCCGCGTAGGTGTGGGTGGTGGTGATGTCCCCGTAGGTGCCCTCGGAGGTGTTGAGGTTGTGGTTGTACGCGTCGGCGCCGGCCGCCCGCAGCCGCTCGGCCTGGTTGTCGGAGAGCAGGCCGAGGCAGGCGCAGATCTCGACGGCCGGGTCGGCGTCCTTGATGGCCGAGATGGTGTCGGCCACCCGGTCGATGTCACGGTCCGTCGGGCCGCGGCCGCTGGCCACCAGGCAGACCCGCTTGGCGCCGCCGGCGACGCCCGCCTTCGCCGCCTCGGCGGCCTGGTCCGGCTTCAGCCAGGTGTACTTGAGGATCTCGGCCTTGGAGCCCAGCCGCTGCGAACAGTACGAGCAGTCCTCCGGGCAGAGCCCGCTCTTGAGGTTCACCAGGTAGTTGAGCTTGACCCGGCGGCCGAACCACTGCCGGCGCACCCGCCCGGCGGCCGCGACCACGTCCAGCAGCTCGTCGTCGGTGGTGGCGAGGACGGCCAGGGCCTCCTCGCGGGTGGGGATTTCCCCGCGCAGGCCCTTGGCGGTGAGGGTATCGAGCAGATCCATGAGGCTGATCCTGCCTGCTGGCCGTCGGGCGACGCCAGAGGGAACCCACCAGAAGATCTCCGGGAGGATGTGCGAGTTGTCACAGTGTCACAGCTCACGGTAGTGGTGCAGGTCACGTCCCCCGGGGGCCGGGGTTACCGACCGGTAGTACGGGTGATCGTCAACGGCCCGCCCCCGTGATCTCCACCACCCGCGCACTGCTTAGAATCTGCGCCATGACCACGCAGGGGGAGCGGACCCCGCCATCGGGTGACCAGGAACAGCACGGAGCCGCCCGGCCGGCCGAGGCCCATCGACAGCCGCCCGGGAGATTCGGCGCCCGCCGCGTCGTGGGCTGGGTCGTGGTGGTCGGCGTGGTGGCGGCCGGCGGCTGGATCATCACCCGCCCGGCGCCCGGCGACTGGATACCCGGACTGGGCCCGGCCAGCAAGGACGCCTCCAGCACCCCGCGGGTGGTCGGCAGTCCGCCGCCGCGCGCCGCGACCGACCCCGAGGGCCTCAACGTCGACACCCTCTTCCCCGCCCAGCGGGTGATCGAGGTCGGCGCCTACCGGGGCAAGCGCTCCGGTGTCCGGCAGGGCGAGAGCTGCGCCGAGACCCTCCAGGACCGCGCCGAGGACCTGCTGCGCGACAGCGGCTGCCAGGCCTACCTCGCCGTCAGCTTCGCCGGCCAGGCCCAGCCGGTGCTCAGCAGCGTCACCCTGCTGCGCTTCGCCGACCACGCCGCCGCCGCCAGGGCCGCCGAGACCCTGCGGGCCAAGCCGGGCGCGCTCACCTTCATCCTCCCGGACGCCTCCACCGCCCCCGCCCAGCCCGCCGGCAGCGCCAAGCCCGGTTCGGAGCAGCGCGTCGCGGCGGTCGGCCAGTACGTGACGGTCACCAGCTCGCGGCCCGTCGAGCCGCACGGTGCCCCGCCCGCCCCCTCCGGCCCGCCCACCCCGGTCGGCGCCCCGTCCACCGCCCCGGCCGGCGGCGAGCAGGCGCTCGACGAGGCCACCCGGGCGGTCTCCTTCTCGGCGGGCGCGCCCTTCGTCTGGATGTGACGCGGCGGCGGGGCCCACCCGTGGTGGACCCCGCCGCCGTCGGGTGGTCAGCCGTCGAGCCGGTCCACCGAGGTGACCCGCAGGACCGCCCGGCCCTCCTCGTCGGAGCCGTACAGGTCGACCTCGGCGCTGATGCCCCAGTCGTGGTCACCGGCCGGGTCGTCGAAGATCTGCCGGACCTTCCAGGAGGAGTCCTCCTCCTCGATCAGCAGCATCTTCGGGCCACGCGCGTTCGGCCCGGTCCCGAGGTCGTCGTGCTCGTCCCAGTACCCGTCCATCGCCTCCGCCCAGCGGTCCGCGTTCCAGCCGTACTCGCCGTCCAGCTCGCCGAGGGCGTGGTAGTTCTCCAGCGCGGCCAGCTCGACCCGGCGGAACAGCTCGTTGCGCACCAGCACCCGGAACGCCCGCGCGTTGGCCGTCACCGGCGCCGGCTTGTCGTCCAGCGCGACCTCGGGGGCCTGCGGATCGGTCGGGTTGGCCAGCTGCTCCCACTCGTCCAGCAGGCTGGAGTCGACCTGGCGGACCAGCTCGCCGAGCCAGGCGATGACGTCCTTGAGGTCGTCGGTCTTGAGGTCGTCGGGCACGGTCTGCTCCAGCGCCTTGAAGGCGCCGGCCAGGTAGCGCAGCACGATGCCCTCGGTGCGCGCCAGGTCGTAGTGGCCGACGTAGTCCGAGAAGGTCATCGCCCGCTCGTACAGGTCGCGGACCACGGACTTCGGCCGCAGCTCGTGGTCGCCGATCCACGGGTGCGCCCGCCGGTACACCTCGTAGGCGTGGGTGAGCAGCTCCTCCAGCGGCTTCGGGTAGGTGATCTCCTGGAGCCGCTCCATCCGCTCCTCGTACTCGATGCCGTCGCGCTTCATCTCGCCGATGGCCTCGCCGCGGGCCTTGTTCTGCTGCGAGGCGAGGATCTGGCGCGGGTCGTCGAGGGTGGCCTCGACCACCGAGACGACGTCCATCGCGTACGAGGGCGAGGCCGGGTCGAGCAGCTCGAAGGCGGCCAGCGCGAAGGTGGAGAGCGGCTGGTTGAGGGCGAAGTTCTCCTGGAGGTCGAGGGTCAGCCGGACGATCCGGCCCTCCGCGTCCGGCTCCGGGAGCCGCTCGACCACGCCGCCCTCCAGCAGCGAGCGGTAGATGGCGATCGTGGTGCGGATGTGCCGACGCTGCGCACCGCGCTCCTCGTGGTTGTCGGTGAGGAGCTTGCGCATCGCCTCGAAGGCGTTGCCGGGCCGGCCGATCACCGACAGCAGCATCGCGTGGCTCACCTTGAACCGGGAGACCAACTGCTCCGGGTCGGCCGCGATCAGCCGCTCGAAGGTCTCCTCGGACCACCCGACGAAGCCCTCCGGCGCCTTCTTGCGGACGATCTTGCGCTTCTTCTTCGGGTCGTCGCCCGCCTTGGCGACGGCCTTGTCGTTCTCGATCACGTGCTCGGGCGCCTGCGCGACGACCTGACCGACGGTGTCGAACCCGGCCCGCCCGGCCCGTCCGGCGATCTGGTGGAACTCCCGGGCCCGCAGCACCCGCACGCGCACGCCGTCGTACTTGGACAGCGCGGTGAACAGCACCGTGCGGATCGGCACGTTGACACCCACGCCGAGCGTGTCGGTACCGCAGATGACCTTCAACAGCCCCGCCTGGGCGAGCCGTTCGACCAGTCGGCGGTACTTGGGCAGCATGCCCGCGTGGTGCACGCCGATCCCGTGCCGCACGAAGCGGGACAGGTTGCGGCCGAACTTGGTGGTGAAGCGGAAGTTGCCGATGAGGGCGGCGATGGCGTCCTTCTCCGCCTTCGAGCACATGTTGATGCTCATCAGCGACTGCGCCCGCTCGACGGCTTCCTTCTGGGTGAAGTGCACGACGTAGACCGGGGCCTGACCGGTCTTCAGCAGCTCCTCCAGGGTGTCGTGCATGGTGGTGCGGCGGTACTCGTAGAACAGCGGGACGGGCCGGGTCGCCGAGCGGACCACGGTGGTCGGCCGGCCGGTGCGGCGGGTCAGGTCCTCCTCGAAGCGGCGGACGTCGCCGAGCGTCGCGGACATCAGCAGGAACTGCACCTGCGGGAGTTCCAGGATCGGGATCTGCCAGGCCCAGCCGCGGTCCGGCTCCGCGTAGAAGTGGAACTCGTCCATGACGACCTGGCCGACGTCGGCCCGGGCGCCGTCCCGCAGCGCGATCTGCGCCAGTACCTCGGCGGTGCAGCAGATGATCGGCGCGGTCGGGTTGACGCTCGCGTCGCCGGTCATCATGCCGACCTGCTCGGTGCCGAACATCTTGCAGAGGTCGAAGAACTTCTCCGAGACCAGTGCCTTGATCGGCGCGGTGTAGAAGGTCCGCTTGCCCTCCGCCAGCGCGGCGAAGTGCGCACCGGCCGCCACCAGGCTCTTCCCCGACCCGGTCGGCGTCGCGAGGATGACGTTGTTCCCCGACACCAGCTCGATCAGGGCCTCCTCCTGCGCCGGGTACAGCGTGATCCCGCGCTCCTCCGCCCAGGCGGCGAACGTCTCGTACAGCGCGTCGGGGGTAGCGGGCTTCGGCATCAGATCAAGGAGGGTCACCCGGCTATCTTGCCTGCTCGCGCACACCCCGGGCAAAGCCCGGGGCTCAGCTCCTCCCGCAGCCGCGGGCACCCGCTCGGCGAGGCGCACCCCGGCGCACCCCTCCTGCCGGACGGCCTCCCCGGCGCCCCGGTGCGCGAGGTCGACGAACACCCGGGCCCGCTTACGCTCCGACGGCGCCGGCAGCCCGAGGCCCCCACTGACCTCGATCCGCCGGTAGACGGCGTCGGAACGGCCGCCCGGGCGTGTGCCGCTTCGCACATTGCCCGGGTCGCGCCCGCCGTGCCAGAGTGCCGGGCATGGCCCACCGCACCGCGTCCGAACCGCCCGTCCGCACTCCGGCGGACGCCGTTCCCGCCCCCGCCGCCGTCTTCGACTGGCTCGACGAGACGGCCGAGCTGCGGGCCCGGGCGGGCCTCACCCGGACGCTGCGCAGCCGCCCGAGCGAGGACCCGGTGCTCGACCTCGCGGGCAACGACTACCTCGGGCTGACCCGGCACCCCGCGGTCACCCGGGCCGCCGCCGACGCGGCGCTGCGCTGGGGCGGCGGCGCCACCGGCTCCCGGCTGGTCACCGGAACCACCGCCCTGCACACCGAACTGGAGGGCGAGCTGGCCGAGTTCTGCGGGGTGGAGGCGGCCCTGGTGTTCTCCTCCGGCTACACCGCGAACCTGGCCGCGCTGACCGCGCTCACCGACCCGGACACCCTGATCGTCTCCGACGCCTACAACCACGCCTCGCTGATCGACGGCTGCCGGCTCGCCCGCGGCGACGTCCACCGCGCCCCGCACAGCGACCCGGACGCCGTCCGGGCCGCGCTCGCCGAACGCGCCCACCGCCGGGCGCTGGTGGTCACCGACTCGGTCTTCTCCGTCGACGGCAACGCCGCCCCGCTGCCCGGACTCTCCGCCGCCGCCCGCGCCCACGGCGCCGCCCTGCTGGTGGACGACGCGCACGGCCTGGGCGTGCTCGGCCCCGGCGGCGCCGGTGCGCTGGCCGCCGCGGGCCTGGCCGGCGAGCCCGACACCGTCGCCACCGTCACGCTGTCCAAGTCGCTCGGCTCGCAGGGCGGCGCGGTGCTCGGCCCGCGCCGGGTGATCCGCCACCTCACCGAGACGGCGCGCACCTTCATCTTCGACACCGGCCTGGCCCCGGCCGCCGCCGGCGCCGCCCTCGGCGCCCTGCGCCTGCTGCGGGCCGAGCCGCACCGCGCCGAGCGGGCCCGCGAGGTCGCCCGCACCCTCGCCGCCCGGCTCACCGCCGCCGGCCTGCGGGCCTCCACCCCGGACGCGGCGGTCGTCTCGGTCCGCGCCCCCGGCCCGGAGGCCGCCGTGGCCTGGGCCGCCGACTGCCGCCGGGCCGGTCTCGCGGTCGGCTGCTTCCGTCCGCCGTCCGTCCCGGACGGCGTCTCCCGGCTGCGCCTCACCGCCCGGGGGGACCTCACGGACGGCCAGATCGCCGACGCGGTCCGGATCATCGCCTCCCTCGCCCCGGCCGGCGCGCACTCCGCCTGACCGCACCCGCCCCCCGCAACCACGCACCGGTCGGTCCGCGTCCCCTCCCGGGGGCAGTGCGCTCCGCCGGGGGGCGGAGCGAATTGCGGGGGAGCGATGGCGGGGGCGGCGGATGCGACCGTTCCTCGGCAGGGTATTCGTCCTGACGGCGGCCGCCGCGCCGTGCGGCGTCGGCCCCGCTGGTGCCGAGCCGCACCGCAGCGCACGCGGCCCCGGCCGCCGGGTGGTCCGGCGAGCCCGGCCGGCACATTCGCGGACTCTGCGCACCGTGGCACGAGGGCCCGCCCGAGAACTGCCCGGGGACGTTCAACCCCGCACGGCGCACCCGTCTCCTCCTGCACGTTCCAGGAGGACGTCGGCCACCTGGCCGTCAGGCCCGTCCGGTGCGAGGACGGCGTCTGCCGCGCGAGCGGGGGGAAGCCGGTGGCGCACTGGCCGGCGATGAGCCTGTTCGGACTGGCCGCCGTGCCGTTGGCGGTCTTCCTGCTCGTCGTCGGCTTCAGTGGCCCGGACTCCTGGGAGCGGCGTCGGGCTGCCCCGGGTCACCGGCGGTGCGCTCCCGCTCGCCTTCCGCTGCCTCCTCGTCTCCGGCGAGGCCGCCGAGCACTCCTGACCGCCGCCCTTCCCGACCGCCGGCCTACGGAGCCGAACCGGGCGGCCGGTCGGTGCGTCCCTGCAACCGGGGGCGACGGAACAGGGGTGGCGATGGATCCGGACATTCGGCGGGCACTGGTGAAGGCGCTGACGATCGCCGCCGCCGTGCTGGCGCTGCTCGGGGTGGGCGGCTGGGGCGCGGTGACGGCCGGGGAGGGGCTCGGGTACGCGACCGGCCTCTCCGGCACCCCCGGAGTGCTGGTGGCGGACCGGTGCCTGCGGACCGACTCCGCCGAGGCCGTCCCGACCGAGACCGGCGACTGCCGGGGCACCTTCTACCCCGACGGCGGCGGCCTGCCGAACGAGTACGCCCGGATCGACTGGAAGGTCGACACCCACAACCGCGTCCGGGTCTCCTGCGAGGACGGCGAGTGCCGCCTGGCGGGCACGGCCGGGCTGTTCAAGTGGCTGAGCCTCTTCCTGTTCGCCCTCGCGGCGATCACCCTCGGCGCCTGCCTGGCAGCCCGGCTGCTGAAGTCGCTGATCCCCTGGAAGTGGCTGGTCACCGCCCTGGCGATCACCACCGGCGCCCTCCTCACCGGCGCCTTCGCCTTCCTCCTGGGCGGCCTCGCCGCGGGCTGAGGTCCCGCCCTCGGCGCTCGCGCAGGAAGTCGGCCCCGCCGACTTCCGGCGCGGACAGGGTGGCCTCAGGACCCCGGCGCCGTCCGGTGCTGCGCCGGGGCCTCAGAACCCCGCCAGCTCCAGCAGGAACGCCGTCTCCGCGTCGCGCCGGCCCGCTGCCGCGCGGGGGGCGGCGACGATCACCGCGAGGGCGCGGCACCAGGCCAGGACGCGGGCCGGATCGGCCCCGGGGACGCGGGCGCTCAGGTCGGCGATCGCCCGGTCCAGGGCGGGCCGGTCGGTGACGCCGTCGAGCACCCAGTCCACCAGGTCGAAGTCCGGGTCCCCGAGGGACGGGCGCGGGTCGATCGCGACCGGTCCGGCCGGGCCGTCCAGGACGTTGGCCGGGTGCAGGTCCCCGTGGACGAGCGCGAGCGGCCCGCCGGCCGCCAGCTCCCGGGCGAAGGCACGCGCCCCGGGCGGCACCGCGCCGGGCGCGCGCCGTTCGGTGAGGTCGAAGAGGAACTCCACCCGGTCGCCCAGCGGCCGCAGGGCCAGCCCGTCCACCGGCACCGAGCGCAGGGCGCCGAGCAGCGGCGCCACCTCCGCCGGCCGCCAGGCCCGCTGCCGCAGCGGCGCCCCGGGCTCCACGTCCGCCAGCAGCAGGGCGTTCGCCGCCGTGTCCGTCGCCAGGAGCCGCACCACGGACGGCAGCCCCGACCAGGCCCGCAGGGCCACCGCCTCCTGCGCGGCCACCTCGGGATCGGGCGTCAGCTTCAGCCAGACCGCGGCGCCGTCACCGCGCGAGCAGCGGAACACCCGGGACGTCCCGCCGCCGCCGGCCGCGCGCAGCTCCAGGCCCCAGCGCCGGGCCAGCTCCTCGACCACCGCCGGGAGGGCCGCGCACCACGCCTCGGCCGCCGGGCCGAAACGGACCGTCAGCCGGTCCCGGACCTCGGCCGGCACCGTCACCAGGTCGCCCGGAACCACCTCGCCCGGAACCGCCCCGCCCGGGAGCGCCCCGCCCGGAACCGCCCCGCCCCCCTTCACGGCCGCCCCACCACCAGCAGCGCCTCCGCGCCCACCGGGCGGTAGCCGGCCGCCTGGAACGCCCGCACGCTGGTGGCGTTGCCCGGCGCCTGCTGCGACCAGATCCACTCGCCCTCCGGGAGCAGATGCCGGGCGCTCGCCGCCAGCGCGCGCCCCAGGCCCCGGCCGCGCGCCTGTGGGTCCACCTCGATCGCGCACTCCCACCGTCCGGCCACCCCGCGCCCGAGCACCAGGACCCCGCCGTCGACCGTGAAGACCCGGACGTCCTCGCGGTAGCGCAGCGCGCGCACCACCCGGGGGTGTGCGCGGTCCCGGACCTCGGCCAGCGGCAGCGGGGGAGCACCGGGCAGCCGGCCGGCCACGGTCAGCAGGTCGATGGTGCCGGCCACCCGGCCGGTCCGCTCGGCGAGCGCGGTCAGGAAGGGCGGGCAGAGCGGTGCGGCCAGCGGGTCGCTCGGCACGGCGGCCAGCGCGGCCCGCACCCAGGCCGGGTCCTCGTCGGTGAACACCACGGCGTGCGCGGAGAACGCCAGCACCCCGGCCTCGCGCGCCGACGGCTGCGGCACCACCGTCACCGAGCCGTCCGGCGGCGGGAACAGTCTGCCCGCCGCGTCGGCCATGATCTCCCGCAGCCCTCGCCCGCCCACCCCGACGCCCCCCGTTCCACCCGTTCCACCCGTTCGGAGAGCGTCAGCCTATGCGACCACCGCGCGGTGCCCGCCGCCCCGTCAGGTCTTCCGGGCCCGGCTCGGCTGCACCCGGCTCGGCTCGCCGGGGGCCTTCGGATGGTCGGGCGGGTACGGCAGCTCGCCCAGCCCCTCGTCCCGCAGCTGGCGCTCGTACAGCTCCAGCAGCCCGTCCAGCCGGTACGCCTTGTCGTCCATCTCCGCCTGGAGGTCGCCGAGTTCGGCGAACCGCGGTGGCACCGTCCGCAGGTCGAAGTCCTCCGGTGCGGCGTCGTCCAGCTCCTCCCAGCGCAGCGGCGTCGAGGCGGTCGCCCGGGGGCGGGCGCGCAGCGAGTAGGCGGAGGCGATGGTCCGGTCCCGGGCCATCTGGTTGTAGTCCACGAAGATCCGCTCGCCGCGCTCCTCCTTCCACCACGCGGTGGTCACCCGGCCCGGCATCCGCTGCCCCAGCACCCGGCCGAGCGCGATCACGGCGTGCCGGCCGTCGGTGAACGTCCACCGCGGCTCCAGCGGCACGTACACGTGTACCCCGCGTCCGCCGGAGGTCTTCGGCCAGCCGCGCAGTCCGTGCTCCTCCAGCACGGCGCGGAGTTCGTGGGCGGCCAGGGCGGCGTCGTGGAAGTCGGTGCCCGGCTGCGGGTCGAGGTCGATCCGCAGCTCGTCGATGTGGTCGGTGTCGGTGCGCCGCACCGGCCACGGGTGGAAGGTCAGACAGCCCAGGTTGGCGGCCCAGAGCACGGCGGCCGGCTCGGTGGGGCAGATCTCGTCGGCGGACCGCCCGCTCGGGAAGCTGATCCGGGCCGTCGGCAGCCACTCCGGGAGGCCCTTCGGCGCCCGCTTCTGGTAGAAGAACTCGCCCGTGACGCCGTCCGGGAACCGCTGCAGCGTGGTCGGCCGGTCCCGCAGCCCGCGCAGCACCCCGTCCGCGACGGCCAGGTAGTACTGCGCGACGTCCAGCTTGGTGAAGCCGCGCTCGGGGTAGTACACCTTGTCCGGATTCGACAGCCGTACGCTGCGCCCGGCGACATCCAGTTCCACGGCTGCGCCCATGCCTCTCACGCTAGACGCGCTCCGCCCGGCGCGCGCCCCGGAACGGTTGGCGCGAGGATCGGAGCCATGGACCTGCCCGTGATGCCGCCGGTGGCGCCGATGCTCGCCAAGTCGGTCGCCAAGATCCCGCCGGGAATGCAGTACGAGGCCAAGTGGGACGGCTTCCGCACCGTCGTCTTCCGCGACGGTGACGAGGTCGAGCTCGGCAGCCGCACCGGAAAGACGCTCACCCGGTACTTCCCCGAACTGGTGGAGGCCCTGAAGCGGGAGCTGCCGCCGCGCTGCGTGCTGGACGGCGAGGTGGTGATCGCCCGGGACGGCCGGCTGCGGTTCGAGGAGCTGCTGGAGCGGATCCATCCGGCGGCCAGCCGGGTGCGGCTGCTGGCCGAGCGCACCCCCGCCTCCTTCGTCGCCTTCGACCTGCTCGCGCTCGGCGACGCCTCGCTGCTCGACGAGCCGCTCTCGGTGCGCCGCCCGGCCCTGGAGGCGGCGCTCGGCGGGGCGGCCGACCCGGTCTTCACCGCCCCCGCGTCCACCGACCGCGAGCTGGCGCAGAGCTGGTTCGCCGAGTTCGAGGGGGCCGGACTGGACGGCGTGGTGGCCAAGCCGCTGGACCAGCCCTACCGGCCGGGGGAGCGGACCATGTTCAAGATCAAGCACGAGCGCACCGCCGACTGCGTGGTGGCCGGCTACCGCGAGCACAAGAGCGGACCGGTGGTCGGCTCGCTGCTGCTCGGCATCAACGACGCCGAGGGCCGCCTGCAGCACGTCGGCGTCTGCGCCGCCTTCTCGATGGCCCGCCGACGTGAACTCGTCGAGGAACTGGCGCCGTTGCGGATGACGGACGTCTCCGCCCACCCGTGGGGCGGCTGGGCGGACGAGGCCGCCCACGCCGATGCCCGGCTGCCCGGCGCGGTCAGCCGCTGGACCGGCGGCAAGGACCTCTCCTGGGTGGCGCTGCGCCCCGAGCGGGTGGTCGAGGTGGCCTACGACCACATGGAGGGCACCCGGTTCCGGCACACCGCCCAGTTCCGCCGCTGGCGCCCGGACCGCACCCCGGAGAGCTGCACCTACGCGCAGCTGGAGGAGCCGGTCTCCTACGACCTGGCCCGGGTCCTGGGGAGCTGACCGGCCGACGGGCCCGCCGGCCGGTCGGCTCCCCGGGGCACCGGGGGGACCGCTCAGGTCACCGAGGCGGACGGCGACGAGCTCGCCGTCGCGGGCGGGAACGAGTAGACGTTCCCCGGCGAGACGATCTCGGTGATCGCCTTGGCGAAGAGCGTCGACGGCTCCTCGCCCTGGGACGAGATGTCCGTGTTCAGCAGCACCGCCAGGGTGGCCTGCGCCGACGGCAGGTAGACCACGGCGCTCTGGTAGCCGGGCAGCGAGCCGTTGTGCCCGACCCAGCCGTGGTTGACGAACAGCCCGAGCCCGTAGCCGACGTCCGGCAGCGGGGTGGGCGGCGTCACCAGCCGCTCGGCCTGGGTGGCCGGCTTGAGCAGCGTGCCGGTGGCCAGCACCTTCGCCCACTTCTGCATGTCGGCCAGGTCGGAGATGACCGCGCCCGCCGCCCAGGCCCAGGACGGGTTCCAGTCGGTGGCGTCCGCGATCGAGCCGTCCGGCGTCTGGTCGGTGTACCCGCGGGCGTGCGGCTGGGGGAACGCCGCGTCGGTCGGGAAGACCGTCCGGCCCAGCCCGGCGGGGTCGAACACCTGCTGCTTCAGGAAGACGTCGAGCGGCTGCCCGCTCAGCTTCTCCACCACCAGGCCGATCAGCACGGTGTTGGTGTTGCTGTACTCGAAGGCGCTGCCCGGGGCGAAGTCCGCGGGGTGGTCGAAGGCGTAGGAGAGCAGCTGCTGCGGGGTGAAGACGCGGTTCGGGTCGTTGACCACGGCCTGCTGGAAGTCCGGGTCCGCGCTGTAGTTGAAGAGGCCGCTGCGCATGTCGGCGAGCTGGCGCAGGGTGATCGTGTCCCCGCCGGGCACGCCCGCGATGTACGTGCCGACCGGGTCGTCCAGCCCGGCCTTGCCCTGGTCGACCAGCCGGAGCAGCCCGGTGACGGTGAAGGTCTTGGTCTCGCTGCCGATCCGCATGTTCAGCCCGGTGACCATCGGCGTACCGGCGACCTTGTCGGAGACGCCGAAGGCCTTGAGGTAGCTGCCGTCGGGCGTGGTCAGAGCGACCATCACCCCGGGGACGGAGGCCTCGCTCAGCACCTTCTGCACCGCCGAGTCCAGCCGGGCGGTGACGTCCGGGGTGAGCGCGGCCACGGTGCCGCCGGCCGTCGGCGAGGAGCCGGACGCGCTCGGCGAGCCCGAAGCGGAACCCGAGGCGGAGCCCGAGGCGGAGGACGGGCCGGAGGACGGACCCGACGACGGGCCGGACGGGCTCGCCGAGGGGCTGAGCGCGGCGGGGACGGCCGTGACCGCGCCGGCGGGCGGGGGGTCGGACGCCGTCCGGCCGGAGCAACCCGCGGCGGTCAGCAGACCGGTCAGGGCCAGGACCGCGGTGGCCGCCCGCACGGAGCGGCGGGGGAGCGGGGCGAGCGGCCGTCGTGTCTTCGTCATGATCGGAGCGCCTCTCTGGGCCGAACGGCCCCGGAGCGGCGCTCCACGGGGCCATGGGGGGAGCGATCGCCACCGTATGCGCGCCACGACCGGCCCGCGCGCGGGCCGCCGCCGCACTGGCCCGAACGGCCCCACCCCCAAGCACCCCGGAACCGCCGGCGCGCCGAACCAGTCGAACCCCCAGTCACCCGGCCCGGTTCACGCCCGGCCGGGCCGCCGCGCCCGTGCCGAGCGCCCCCAGCGCTCCGCCGAACGGGTGGCCACCGGCACGCCGCGCCGGTCGGCGGGCCCGGCTCGGGCACGATCGTTTAGCCCAGCTGTGGCGCCCCTTAAGAATTCCTCGATGGACCGCACCCCCTCCCACCAGGCAGATTGCTCCATGTTCGGTGCGAGGAGGCAGGAGCAGCCACCCCGCCGGGCCCCGTCGGCCTGCCCACACCAGGCCGCCCCACCATGCGTCAGGAGCCGCCGCAGTGAAGGCACTCGTCAAGCAGAAGGCAGAGCCCGGACTCTGGCTGATGGACGTCCCGAAGCCTGCCATCGGCCCCGGCGAGGTGCTGATCAAGGTACTGCGCACCGGGATCTGCGGCACCGACCTGCACATCCGCAAGTGGGACGGCTGGGCCCAGCAGACCATCCGGACCCCGCTCGTCCTCGGCCACGAGTTCGTCGGCGAGGTGGCCGAGATCGGCGCGGCCGTCGCGGACATCTCGGTCGGCGACCTGGTCAGCGGCGAGGGCCACCTGGTCTGCGGCAAGTGCCGCAACTGTCTGGCCGGCCGCCGTCACCTCTGCCGCAACACCGTCGGCCTCGGGGTCGGCCGGGACGGCGCCTTCGCCGAGTTCGTCGCGCTGCCCGCCTCCAACGTCTGGGTGCACCGGGTTCCGGTGGACCTCGACGTCGCGGCGATCTTCGACCCCTTCGGCAACGCCGTGCACACCGCGCTCTCCTTCCCGCTGGTCGGCGAGGACGTGCTGATCACCGGTGCCGGTCCGATCGGCATCATGGCCGCCGCCGTCGCCAAGCACGCCGGTGCGCGCAACGTGATGATCACCGACGTCTCGCCGTACCGCCTCGACCTGGCCCGCGAGGTCGGTGTCACGCTGGCCCTGAACGTGGCCGAGCACACCATCGAGGAGGGCCAGCAGAAGCTCGGCCTGCGCGAGGGCTTCGACGTCGGCCTGGAGATGTCCGGCCGCCCCGAGGCGATGCAGTCGATGATCGCCAACATGACCCACGGCGGGAAGATCGCCATGCTCGGCCTGCCCGCCGAGCAGTTCCCGGTCGACTGGGCCTCGGTCGTCACCTCGATGATCACCATCAAGGGCATCTACGGCCGCGAGATGTTCGAGACCTGGTACGCGATGTCCGTCCTGCTGGAGGGCGGGCTCGACCTCAGCCCCGTGATCACCGGCCGCTACGCCGCCGCCGACTTCGAGGCCGCCTTCGACGAGGCCGCGAGCGGCCGCTGCGGCAAGATCATCCTCGACTGGACCGTCTGAGACCGTCTGACCCCCTCTAGGGAGACACCGTGTTCGACAACGTGCGCGACGACCTGGCCGCCACCCTCGACGAGATCCGCGAGGCCGGCCTGTTCAAGCCGGAGCGGGTGATCGGCACCCCGCAGAGCGCCGCCGTCACCGTCACCGCCGGCGGGCAGCCCGGCGAGGTACTGAACTTCTGCGCCAACAACTACCTCGGCCTCGCCGACCACCCCGAGGTGCTCACCGCCGCCAAGGACGCCCTGGACCGCTGGGGCTACGGGATGGCCTCGGTCCGGTTCATCTGCGGCACCCAGGACGTCCACAAGGAGCTGGAGGACCGCCTCTCCGGGTTCCTCGGCCAGGAGGACACGATCCTCTACTCCTCCTGCTTCGACGCCAACGGCGGCGTCTTCGAGACCCTGCTCGACGAGCGCGACGCCGTCATCTCCGACGCGCTGAACCACGCGAGCATCATCGACGGCATCCGCCTCTGCAAGGCCCGCCGGCTGCGCTACGCCAACCGCGACCTGGCCGACCTGGAGCAGCAGCTCAAGGAGGCCCAGGGCGCCCGCCGCCGGCTGGTCGTCACCGACGGCGTCTTCTCGATGGACGGCTACGTCGCCCCGCTGCGCGAGATCTGCGACCTGGCCGAGCGCTACGACGCCATGGTCATGGTCGACGACTCGCACGCGGTCGGCTTCGTCGGCCCGAACGGGCGCGGCACCCCCGAGCTGCACGGCGTGACGGACCGCGTCGACATCATCACCGGCACCCTCGGCAAGGCCCTCGGCGGCGCCTCCGGCGGCTACGTCGCGGCGCGCCGCGAGATCGTCGCCCTGCTGCGCCAGCGCTCGCGGCCGTACCTGTTCTCCAACTCGCTCGCCCCGGTGATCGCCGCCGCCTCGCTGAAGGTGCTCGACCTGGTCGAGCGCTCGACCGAGCTGCGCGAGAAGCTGGCCGCCAACACGGCGCTGTTCCGCTCGCGGATGACCGAGGCCGGCTTCGAGATCCTGCCCGGCGACCACCCGATCGCCCCGGTCATGATCGGCGACGCGGCCGAGGCCGGCCGGCTCGCCGAGCTGCTGCTGGAGCGCGGCGTGTACGTGATCGGCTTCTCCTTCCCGGTCGTGCCGCACGGCGCGGCCCGGATCCGGGTGCAGCTGTCCGCCGCGCACTCCACCGAGGACGTCGAGCGCGTGGTGGCGGCCTTCGTCGACGCCCGCGCCGCCCTGGGGGAGTAGCCCCCGGCCGGGGCACCTCCCGGGACCGCCCGTGGCCCGTCCGCCCGGAACCGGACGCGCCACGGGCACCCCCGGGCCGCCGTGCGGCGCACCACGTCCGCTCGGCACCCCGCCGCCGCACGGTGCGCCGCGGCGCACCACCAGAGACCAACTGCCCCACCCTCCCGCCCGGGAGTGGGACGTCGGCCCGGCCGACGCCCCACTCCCGTTCGCGGTTTCGGCGGACCCGCCCGCCCACGGCGCCGCCCGCTGTTCCCCCCGCTGCGCCGCCGGACGTCCCCCCCGGTGGCTCCGGCACCCCGCGGCACGCTGGCAGAATTGGCGTGTGATCGACGCACGACGGCTGCGGACCCTGCGGGCCGTGGCGGACCACCGCACGGTGACCGCCGCGGCGGCCGCCCTCTACCTCACCCCCTCGGCGGTGTCCCAGCAGCTGGCCGCGCTGGAGCAGGAGACCGGCCACCACCTGCTCGCCCGCGAGGGCCGGGGGGTGCGGCTCACCGCCGCCGGGGAGATCCTGCTCGGCCACGCCGACGCCGTCCTCGCCCAGCTGGAACGGGCCGAGGCCGATCTCGCCGCCTACAGCGCCGGTGTGGCCGGTGAGGTCACCGTGGCCTCCTTCGCCACCGGGATCTCCCTGGTGCTGGCGCCCGCCATCGGGACCCTCGCCGCCCGGGCGCCCGGCGTCCGCCTCAAGGTGCTGGACGCGGAGGGCGACGCCAGCCTGCCGATGGTCCTGGAGGGGCGGGCCGACCTGGCGGTGGCCGTCGAGTACCGGGGGGCGCCGCGGGCCGACGACGCCCGGCTCACCCGGGTGCCGCTGTACGCCGAACCGTTCGAGGCGGTGCTGCCGCTCGGCCATCCGCTGGCCGCCGGGGAGGGGCCGATCGCCGTGGCCGACCTGGCCGCCGAGCCGTGGATCGGGCCCTACCCGGGCAATCCGTGCCACGACGTGGTGCTGCTGGCCTGCGAGCACGCCGGGTTCCAGCCGCGTCTGGTGCACTCCTCGGACGACTTCCGCGCCGTCGTTGCGCTGGCCTCGGCCGGTGCGGGGGTGGCGCTGGTGCCCCGGTCCGCCCTGCTCGGGGTGGATCTCGGACGGGTCGCGGTGCGGCCGGTGGACAGCGCGCTCGCCACCCGCCGGGTCTTCGCCGCCGTCCGGGCCGGCGCCGACGGCCACCCGTTGATCCGCCCGGTGCTGGAGGCCCTCACGGAGGTGGCCGCCGCCACCGGCTGACCGCGCCCGGGGCGGCGGCCCCGGAAACCACCGGGACCCCGCCTCCCCCGGTGGGCCGGGGGAGGCGGGGTCCCGGGTGGGACTCAGATGCTGAGCAGACCGATGACGTGCCCGTCGTCGTCCACGACCGGCCAGGTGTCCAGACCGCGGGCGCGCATGGTGGCCGTCGCGGTGGCGGCCGGCATCCCGGCGGTGGCGAACGGCGCGCGGTCGTGCTTCACCGCCCGCACCGGGGTGCGCTCGGTGTACCAGGAGCGGGCCCGGAACGGCGCGAGGTGCAGACGGGTCAGCAGCCCGGCGCAGCGGCCCTCCTCGTCGCGGACCAGGGCGTGCGGGGCGCCGGAGCTGAGCAGGATGTCCAGCGCGGTGTCGACCATGACGTCGTCACTGATCTGCAGCTCGGGTCGGGTCATCACGTCCCCGACCGTGGTCAGGGCGTCGGCGGCGAAGTCGGCGGGGTGTTCGAGGGCCATGGTCATGGGGCTCCTTCGGGTCGGTCCACCGGTGACGGCGGCGATCAGGGAGGTGCTCGACGGTGCTGCCGCGGTTGGGCCCGGCCCGCGGGTGTCCGGCCGGATCCGGCCGGTCCCGCCGACGCGCGGCGGGACCGACCGGACGCGGGGCCTACGCGGCCAGGTCGACGCGCCGCGGCCCGCCACGGCGGGCGCCGCCGGTGCCGCCGCCCTGGCCGCGGCCGCCGGTGCCGCCGCCCTGCTGGCCGCGGCCGGCCGAGGTGGGGCGGCTGCGGCGGTTGCGACCGCCCGAGGCGCTGCGCCGGGGCCGCTCGACCACGGGGTCGGCGATCACCACGGGCACGCCGGTGGGCACGCGGGCGCCGGTGATGCGGGCCAGCTCGTCATCGGTGGAGTGGACCCGGGTGGACTCGGGGGTGATGCCGGCGGTGGCCATCATCCGGGCCGTCTCGCGGCGCTGGTTGGGCAGGACGAGCGTCACGACGGTGCCGGACTCGCCCGCCCGGGCGGTGCGGCCGCCGCGGTGCAGGTAGTCCTTGTGGTCGGTCGGCGGGTCCAGGTTGACGACCAGGTCGAGGCCGTCGACGTGGATGCCGCGGGCCGCGACGTTGGTCGCGATCAGCGCGGTGACCTGGCCGTTGCGGAACTGCTGGAGGGTGCGGGTGCGCTGGGGCTGGGACTTCCCGCCGTGCAGCGCGGCCGCCTTCACCCCGCTGGCGAGCAGCTCGTCCACCAGCCGGTCGGCGCCGTGCTTGGTGTCGGTGAACATGATCACGCCGCCCTCGCGCGAGGCGATGTGGGCGATCGTGGCGTTCTTGTCGCCGTTCTGCACGTGCAGGACGTGGTGCTCCATGGTGCTGACCGCGGCGGCGGACGGGTCCACCGAGTGGGTGACCGGGTCCTTGAGGAACCGGCGCACCAGGCGGTCGACGTTGCGGTCGAGGGTGGCGGAGAACAGCATCGTCTGGCTGTCGGCCTCGACCTGGTCGAGCAGCTCGATGACCTGCGGCAGGAAGCCCATGTCGGCCATCTGGTCGGCCTCGTCGAGGACGGTGATCCCGACGCTGTCGAGCCGGCAGGCGCCGCGCTGGATCAGGTCCTTGAGGCGGCCGGGAGTGGCCACGACGACCTCCGCCCCCCGGCCCAGGATCTGGGCCTGGCGGCCGATCGAGACCCCGCCGACCACGGTGGCGAGCCGCAGCCGCACCGAGTGGGCGTAGGGGGTGAGCGCCTCGGTGACCTGCTGCGCGAGCTCACGGGTGGGCACCAGGACGAGAGCCAGCGGCCGGCCCGGCTCGGCCTGCCGGCCGGCGATGCGGGCCAGCAGCGCGAGGCCGAAGGCGATGGTCTTGCCGGAGCCGGTCCGGCCGCGGCCGAGGACGTCCCGGCCCGCCAGCGAGTTCGGCAGCGTCGCGGCCTGGATCGGGAACGGCGAGGTGACGCCCTGGCGGGTGAGCACCGTCAGCAGGGCCTTCGGCATGTCGAGCTGGTCGAAGGTCTCGACGGCCGGCAGGGCCGGGGTGGTGCTGACCGGCATCGCGAACTCGCCCTGCACGGAGGAGCTCTGGCGCCGCCTCGGACCGCCGCCCGAGCGGGAGCCGTACGAGGAGCCACCACCACCGGAACGCGAGCCGTAGGAGCCGCCGCCACCACCCGAGCGGGAGCCGTACGAGGAACCGCCCCCGCCGGAACGGGAGCCGTAGGAGCCGCCGCCGGAGCGGGACTCGGAATTCTGGTACGAGGAGCGACTGGAGCGATTCATCAGGAGACCTTCCTCAAGGTGGCACGTCACGAGGAAGGCTCCGCGCCCACGGGTAATCCGGGCGGAGGCTGCAAGGAACGGGCCGGAACTGGCGGAGCGTGGACGGTGAAACCGTGCGGCACGTCACCTACGGTCGGCGCTCACCGCGCGGGCGGGAGCGAAGAACCTCGAACCGTGAATCATCACGGCGGGGCGCCGACCCGGACGCGGCGCGGAGCAGCTCGCGTGGGGAAGGCCGCCGGTGGCGGAGCCGGGAATGAAGCCCGGGCAGCGGTGGGTCCTGCGAAAAGCCGAGGGGCCCGCACCAGGCATGAACGCGGTGCGGGCCCCTCGCTGCCGGGCGGGTGCCGTGGCAGAAACTACAGCGGACGAATGTTCTCGGCCTGCGGGCCCTTCTGGCCCTGCGTGACGTCGAACTCGACCTTCTGGCCCTCGAGCAGCTCACGGAAGCCGTTGGCGTTGATGTTCGAGTAGTGGGCGAAGACGTCGGGGCCGCCACCCTCCTGCTCGATGAAGCCGAAGCCCTTTTCCGCGTTGAACCACTTCACAGTGCCATTAGCCATAAAGAAATCTCCTTCAAGGGGCTGTCCGGAGCTCGCACGGTGCGTGCTCCGAGATGCCGCGATGATGACCCACCCGGGGAAGAGCCGGGAAACAAAAATGCGCCTGCGAGACCTCAGCAGGCCCACACAAAGTTCATGGGAACCACTACTGCAACTCATTCGACTCTAGCAGGCCGGGGGTCTCCGTGGTGGAGCGATTCACCCCCGGCGGCTCCGCGGCCCCGCCCGGGGCCGGCTGTCGCGGCGGCGGAAGCAGCGCCAACCGGTCGGCCGCCCGGCGGAGTTGGCGTCCCGGTGCGCGGGGTCGGCCGGGCCTGCGAATCGCTCGAAAGAGCGGCGGGCACAGGTGCGCTGACCGCCCCCGCCGACGCGGTTCGCGCCGGCGGCAGACCGTCCGCGCCCGCGAAATTCCGTCGGCGCGGTGGTGAACCGCACCATACGGATTCCGGTTATGTGCGAATTCGAGACCTTCCGGAGGGCCCGCTGGGGCGAGTTCCGGCGCATACTGGGGGAGATGACGAAATCAGCAGCAGTCCGGCGTACTCTGCCCACCAGCCCCTTCAAGGCCCGGGTCGAAGCTCCTCTCAAACGGTTCGCCGTCGGCGACAGGGTCACCCACGACACGTACGGCCTCGGCCGGGCCATCGCCGTCGAGGGTGGCGGTGACATCGCGGTACTGGTCGACTTCGGTTCACGGCAGGAACGGATCACCCAGCCGTACACCGCCATGTTCAAGCTCTGATCCGCGGTTCGACCTCCACCCGGGGCGCCCCGGGGCCGTGCGGCCCCGGGGGCGCGGTGCTGTCCCGCCGCACCGGCCCGGCACCCGTGCCGCCGTGGAGTTCCGGCGGCCGGCCCGTCCGTCTGCCCTAGCGGCGCCGGGCACTCCCTCCATGCTCCGGCCGGGCTGTCTCTGCCGCGCCGGTCTCCCCTCCGGCGCGGCCGGTCACAGCCCTGTCCGCGCCCGGGTCAGCCGCCAGACCTTGTCCACCCCGGTCTGCGCGGGCGCCAGGCGCTCGGCGGGCCGGCAGAGGTGCTCGGCGAAGCCGAGGCGCGCCGGTACGGCGCCGCTCGCCCGGTTGGCCGGGTCGTGGACGATTTCGACGTGGTCGACGCCGGGCAGCAGGAACGCCTCGTCGACCAGGGCCCGGACGGCTCTGGTGGCCAGACCGCGGCCGGTGGCGGCGGGGTGCAGCCAGTAGCCGATCTCCAGGCCGTCGTCCGGCAGGCCCTCGCGGCGGAACAGCTGGCAGGCGCCGACGATGCCCCGCTCCGTCACCATCGCGTAGGTGAACGCGGCGCCGCTCTCCCACTGCTCGGCGCGGCCGGCCAGGAAGGCACGGGTGGCGTCGGGGCTGTGCGTGGCGACCCAGGGCATCCACGGGCGGAGGTGCTCCAGGGACTCCTCGATGACCCGGAAGAGCTCGGGAAGGTCCGCCTCGCCGTCGAAGCGGCGGAGCGTGAGGTCGTCCAGCGTGATCGACTCGGGCGGAGTGGTCATGCCGAGAGCCTCGCCCACGAGCCGTCCCGGTCACAACCGGATTCTCCCGTCGGGGGAGGCCCGGAGCGGGGCGGAGTAAGGCCGACTCGCGGACGACCATGCGCACGCCCAGCACGTTCCGGGTGGCGGGCACCTGGTCGGGCTCGTTCACCGACCGGTCGACCGGGACGGCGAGTTCCTCCCCGCCCGGCAGGGCCGGATGGCCGTGGTCGGCCTCGGGTGGCCCGGCATGATCGTCTTCTCCGTGGTCAGCGGACTGGCCCTCGGCCGCTCCACGGCCGTCGACACCGCGCCGGTCACCCCGGTGCTGCCCAAGACGGACGACGCCCGGGACATGGGCGGGCTCGACATCGTCAACGCCTGGCCGCGGATCCTGGCGCCCTTCGTCGCCTCCGTCGTGCCCGGCCCCGGCGGCCGCACCCCGCTGTTCCTGCTCGGCGCGGCCCTCGCCGGGCTCGGCGCCCTCGCGCCGAAGCGGGTCCGCGGTGTTCGCTGAGTACGCCGGCACCTCCCGGCACACCCACGACGTTCACCCGACCGAGTAAGTCCGCCCACCCGAGCGTTCCCAGAAAGGTTTCCATCTCGTGAAGTTGCACACCCAGGAGTGGGGTTCCGGCGACCGCGTCGCCCTGCTGGTGCACGGCATCATGTCCGACCACCGCACCTGGCGGCGGGTCGGCCCGGCCCTGGCCGCGCGCGGGTACCGCGTCATCGCCGTCGACCAGCGCGGCCACGGCCGGAGCCCGCGCGGTACCGGCGGGAGCCCGCAGGAGCGGTACGCCCTGGAGGCCTACGCCGAGGACCTCGTCGAGACCCTGCCGGCCGGCGCGGAGCTGGCCGTCGGCCACTCGCTCGGCGGCATCAGCCTGCTGGGCGCGGTCGAGCGGCTGAAGCCGGCCCGCGCCGTGTACGTCGACCCGGCCTGGCAGTTCGGCCGGATCGAGGGCGCCGACCCGCGGATGTTCGTGGAGTTCCGGCACGCCACCCGGGAGCAGATCGCCGGGTTCAACCCCCGCTGGGAGGCCGCCGACGTGGACGTCGAACTCGCCACCCTCGCGGCCTGGGACGAGGAGTCCGCACTCGCCCTGTCCGGCCAGGAGTGCGGTCTGCCGGCCGCACCGGCCGTGCCCTCGCTGGTGCTCCTGGCCGACCGGAGCTTCCTGGTGAGCGCCGGGGACGCCGAACTGCTGCGCGCCCGGGGCTTCGAGGTGCGCACCGTGCCCGGCGCCGGCCACACCGTCCACCGGGACGATCACGACGGTTTCCTGGCCGCGCTCGACGGCTGGATCTGAACCATGACGAGGCCGAGGAGTTCGCCGTGACGAAGGCGCCAGGCGCGAGGCCGCCGTCGAGGCCGCCCTCGCGCGACTGGACCTCACCGCCGAGGCCGCCCTGCTGAGCGGGGCCGACCTGTGGTCGCCGCCCGCCGGCGAGGCGATCGGCCTCGGCCGGCTGCCCGCCCGGGTGAGCACCCCGCTGCGGGCGGTGCGGACCCGGGACACCGCCGTGCGCGCCTGGGCGGCTCACCCCGGCGGGTCCACCGTCACGGCCGGCCGCTGCATGGCGGACCGCCCGCTGACGCGCGCGCTCGACATCGACTGAGCGGGGGACGGTGGGGCCCCGGCCACCGGTCGGGGCCCCACCGCGCCGGCACCGCCGCACGCGTCCGCCGGGTGCGCCGGGCCACCCCGCCGGCCGCCGGGGGAGCGGCGAGTAGGGTGGGCCGGGCCGATGATCGTCCGGACCACTGGAGCACCGATGAGCCTGACCTCCGCCCCCGACGCTCTCCTCCCCGTCGGGGTAATCGGGCTCGGTGACATCGCCCAGAAGGCCTACCTCCCGGTCCTCGGCACGCTGCCCGGCCTCGACCTGCGCCTGATGACCCGGGACCGGGCCAAGCTGGACCGGATCGGCGAGGCCCACCGGATCGCGCCCGAGCACCGGTTCACTGACCTCGGCGCGCTGATCGGCAGCGGCATCCGGGCCGCCTTCGTGCACGCCGCCACCGACCAGCACGTCCCGATCGTCGAGCAGCTGCTGACGGCCGGGGTCGACGTCTACGTGGACAAGCCGCTCGACCAGACCCTGGACGGGTCCCGCCGGCTGGTCGACCTCGCCGACCGCACGGGCCGCTCGCTGATGGTCGGTTTCAACCGCCGCTACGCGCCCGGGTACGTGCAGGCGAAGGAGCGGCCGCGCGACCTGATCGTCCTGCAGAAGAACCGCGAGGGCCTGCCCGAGGCGCCCCGCTCGATGGTCTTCGACGACTTCATCCACGTGGTGGACCTGCTGCGCTTCCTGGCGCCCGGGGAGATCGAGCAGGTCGACGTCCGCTCCCGGGTGCGCGACGGCCTCGTCGAGCACGTCGTCCTCACCCTCTCCGGTGAGGGCTTCACCGCCCTGGGCATCATGAACCGCGTCTCCGGCTCCACCGAGGAGATCCTCCAGGTGTCCGGCGGGGACTCCAAGCGCGAGGTCCACAACCTCGCCGACGTGATCGACCACCGCGGCCAGCCCACGATCCGCCGTCGCGGCGACTGGGTCCCGGTGGCCCGCCAGCGCGGCATCGAGCAGGTCGTCCTCGCCTTCCTCGACGCCGTCCGGACCGGGAAGACGATCGACGCCCACGACGCCCTGCGCACCCATGAGCTGTGCGAGCTGATCGTCGGTCGCCTGGAGGGAACGGCGACGTCCGCCACCCGGTAGGAGTCGCCCCGCCCCGGCCCCGGCTGGTGGGCCTGCGGCCGCGATCCGGGCCGCGAGGTGACAATGGGGCATGCCCTCCAGCCCCCACCCGACGGATCCGCGGCGGGTGACGCCGGACCGGGCCGCGGTGAGCGGCGAGCACTGGTGGCCGGTGGTGCTGGCGGTCGCGGTCGTCGCGATGCTCCACGTGACGCTGCCGGCCCGCTACCGGGTCGACCCCGCCTGGGTGCTGCCGGTCGCCGTGGGCTCGTTGCTGGCGGTGCTGATCATCGGCGACCCGGGCCGGATCGACCGGCAGAAGGCCTGGCTCCGGGTCGTCACCCAGCTGCTGATCGGCGCCATCACGGTGGCCAACGTGTTCGCGGGCGTCCATCTGGTGGTGGACATCCTGACCGACAACAAGCTGTTCGCGAACAACGCCGTCGGGCTGCTGGCGACCGGCGGCGTGGTCTGGGTGACGAACGTGGTGGCCTTCGCGCTCTGGTACTGGAGCCTGGACCGCGGCGGCGCCGCCGCCCGCGCCCACCGGCCCTTCGCGAACCCGGCGTTCGTGTTCCCCGAGATGCAGTACCCGGACCACGCGCCGGCCGCCTGGGTGCCGCGGTTCGCCGACTACCTGACGCTCTCCTTCTGGACCGCCACGGCCTTCAGCCCCACCGACGTCTCGGCGGTCAGACGGTGGGCCAAGCTGCTGATGATGGCGCAGGCGGCGACCTCCCTCGCGCTGGGCGCCCTGGTCGTCGCCCGGGCGATCAACATCCTGCAGTGAACGCGCTGTGAGCACGGTGCGACGGCACTGTTTCGGCCCGGCGTCGGCGTCCGGCGATTCGGGATTGCCCCTGGTCCCGGGCCGCTCGAGCGGTACTGTGGACCTTCACGGTTGCCGGACGCGAAACGGACGGGCGATGCACGCACGCCAACTGCGGGGCGGGCGGGTGGTCTTCGGACACCCGCTGCGGCCGCGCGCGGCGTTCCGCCCGCAGGCCGGAGCCCACGCGGCCGCCGGCACCCGGACCGTCGGCATCCGGCCCGGTGGCGCCCGGCTGGTGCGGCGCCGCTGGATCGACGGGGTCGGCTCCCCGACCGGCCTCTGTCGCCCGTAACCGCCCGTAACCGCCCGTCGTCACGCGTGCCCGGTGCCCCGGTGCCCCGGTGCGCCCGGCAGCCCCGCTCCGCCGTGGCCCGTGCCTGCCGGCGGCCGCCCGAGGTCCTGCCCCCCGGCCGGCGACGCCCCGGGCCGACGCGACCGAGAAGACCGAGATCGAGGAACGGCTCCCGCATGCCCCAGTACCCCGTGCTCATCCCCGACGACGCCCCGGACACCGCCGAGCGGCGCCACCCCCTGGACAACCCCGCCCGCGCCGCCCTGCTCGGCCCGCACGCCCACCTGGCCGAGCGAAGCGGTGAGGTGCTGCGCTACCCGGCCGACGTGTCGCCGTTCGTCGCCCTCCCCGACCGGCCCGACCGGGAGACCTGGCGGGACGTCGCGGCGCTGTACGGCCCGGGCGCCGTCGTCGCCGCCACCGGCTCCCCGGACGCCGTACCGGCCGACTGGGAGATCCTGCTGCGCGGCCGGGGCGTCCAGCTGGTGGACGACGGCGTCCGGGCCCGGCCCGACGAGGAGGCCGTCCGGCTGGGCCCCGCCGACGTACCGGAGATGCTGGCGCTGGTGGAGCACGCCCGGCCCGGCCCGTTCCTGCCCCGGACCATCGAACTCGGCGGCTACCTGGGCATCCGCCGCGGCGGCGCGCTGGTCGCGATGGCGGGGGAGCGCCTGCGCCCGCCGGGCTGGACCGAGATCAGCGCCGTCTGCACGGCCGAGTCCCACCGGGGCCGGGGGCTCGGCTCCCGGCTGGTCCGGGCGGTCGCGGCCGGGATCCGTGAGCGGGGCGACACGCCGTTCCTGCACACCTCCGCCGAGAACACCACCGCGATCCGGCTCTACGAGTCGCTGGGGTTCCGGCTGCGCCGGCACGTCACCTTCCTGGGCCTGCGGACGCCCGGCGGGGGCCCGGGCGCGTGACGAAGCCCCGGCGCCCCGCCTCCGCACCGAGACCACCCGCCGAGCCGCACCGTTCCACCCTTCCGAGGAGTCCGAGGAGTTCGATGTGAGTCAGAACGCGCACTACGCCAGCCCCGCCGACACCGCCGTCCACGGCGAGTACCGGATCACCAGGGCTCCCGGCGACGAGCGCCCGCTGTACCGCTTCACCGGGCGGATCACCGCCGACGGGAGCAGCGGCTTCGCCGCCGAGCCCGGCCGCTACCACATCTACGCCGGCTGGTTCTGCCCCTGGGCGCAGCGCACCACCATCCAGCGCGCGCTCAACGGGCTGGAGGACGTCGTCTCGGTCTCCTACGTCGACGGCCGCCGTGACGGCCGCGGCTGGGCCTTCCGGGAGACCTACGGGCCGGACCCGGTGAACGGGTTCACCCTGCTGCGCGACGCGTACGAGCGGACCGAGCCCGGTTTCGACGGGCACATCTCGGTGCCGACGCTCTGGGACCGCCGGACCGGCCGGGTGGTCAGCAACGACTTCCGGACCATAGGCATCGACCTGGCGACCCAGTTCGGCCGGTGGAGCAACGGCGCCGACACCTATCCGGAGGACCTCCGGGCCGAGATCGACGCGCTGGACGCCCGGCTGGGTCCGGCCGTGAACCACGGCGCGGGCGCGGCGGCCGGCACCGGGGACGCCGCGCTCGCGGCCCGCACCCTGCTGCTGGAGACCTTCGCGGAGCTGGACGCCCGGCTGGCCACCAGCCGCTACCTGCTGGGCGACCGGCTGACCGAGGCCGATGTGCGGCTCTGGGTGACGCTGGTGCGCTACGACGTCGGGCCCAACCACGCGCGCGCGGTGAACCCCGGTCTGGCCGCGTACCCGCACCTGTGGGCCTACGCCCGCGATCTCTACCAGCGGAAGCCGTTCACCGGCACCACGGACTTCGCCGCCTTCACCGAGCCGGGCGCGAGCGTCCCGGACTGGCACGCCCCGGTGGAGCGTCCGCTCCCCGCCTGAGTCCGGCGGCCCGGGGCCGCGGACCCGAACGGCCGGTGCACCGGGAACCATCCCCGGTGCACCGGCCGTTCCGTCTGTGGTGGGCGCCGCTGACCAGGGCGCCGACCGGTCGCCCGGGCGCGGCGGCGGCGCCCTGACGGGCCGTCGGTCGACCTCCGGACGTCCGCCCGGTAGCGGTACGTGGATATGACATGTACGCTGCGTATCGCTGGTTGTACAGCATGCGGGCCTGGCCGCCGCTCCGTGGGGGGAGTCACGTCCAGGCCCGGTCGCCGGCCGGGGCCTCGGTTGCGCTCGTGGGGGAGCTTCAACCGGGGCCCTTCGGCGGGCTACTGACGGTATGCCCGCTCGGGGCCTGGTTCAGTCATGTCAAATTCGCCGGCGCCGCCCCGATGCCGGGGCGCGGCCGACCGGACGGCCTCCGGCCCGCTCCGCACCGCCCCCGCGCCGTCCTCCATGCCGCCCGCAGGGGTGACCGCCCGGCTGCTCCGAACGGCCGTCCCGGCTTGCGCTCCGTCCGGGTGCTCGCCCGGCCCTGCGGACCGGCGGGCCGCCGCAACCGCTGCTATGACTGGTTTGAGCCTTTTTGTCCGGCTCCCAGTTCCGAGGAGGCATCCTCATGGGTGCTGCAGCAACGAGCGCCACCGACGCTGACGTGGTGCACATTCTCTGGATCAACGCGGGCCTGAGCTGCGACGGTGACTCGGTCTCCCTGACCGCGGCCATGCAGCCGAGCATCGAGGAGATCGTCACCGGCGCGCTGCCGGGCCTGCCGAAGATCGCCGTCCACTGGCCGCTGATCGACTTCGAGTGCGGGCCGGTCCAGGGCGCGGACAACTTCGTGGAGTGGTTCTTCAAGGCGGACCGCGGGGAACTCGACCCGTTCGTCCTGGTCGTCGAGGGATCCATCCCGAACGAGAGCATCAAGGAGGAGGGCTACTGGTGCGGTTTCGGCGACGATCCGCGGACCGGTCAGCCGATCACCACCAGTGAGTGGCTGGACCGGCTCGCGCCCAAGGCCACGGCGGTCGTCGCGATCGGCACCTGCGCCACCTACGGCGGCATCCACGCCATGGCCGGCAACCCGACCGGTGCCATGGGCGTCCCCGACTACCTGGGCTGGGACTGGAAGTCCAAGGCCGGCCTGCCCATCGTCTGCGTGCCGGGCTGCCCCATCCAGCCCGACAACTTCTCCGAGACCCTGACCTACCTGCTCTACCAGCTGGCCGGCTCCGCGCCGATGATCCCGCTGGACGACAAGCTGCGCCCGACCTGGCTGTTCGGCGCCACCGTGCACGAGGGCTGCGACCGCGGCGGCTACTACGAGCAGGGCCAGTTCGCCACCGAGTACGGCACCCCGGAGTGCCTGGTGCGGCTGGGCTGTTGGGGCCCGGTCGTCAAGTGCAACGTCACCAAGCGCGGCTGGATCAACGGCATCGGCGGCTGTCCCAACGTGGGCGGCATCTGCATCGCCTGCACGATGCCCGGCTTCCCGGACAAGTTCATGCCCTTCATGGACCCGCCGCCGGGCTCGCACATCTCGGCCAACGCCAGCTCCGCGTACGGCGCGGTGATCCGGCGACTGCGCTCGATCACCATGAAGACCCTCGACAAGGAACCGAAGTGGCGCCACCCGGGGCGCACGCTGACGACCGGTTACCGCACACCGCGGTGACCCAGGCGGGGGGGGGCCCCCCCCCGCGGCGGGCCCCCCCCCCCCCCCGCGCCCCCCCCGGCCCCACCCCCCCCCCCCAAACACAGCCCCCCCCCCCAAAACCACCCCCCCGCGCCCCCGCCGG